>JAISYB010000042.1 GCA_031270215.1 Streptococcaceae bacterium
AAAGCTATCGCCACGCATTGCATTGACACCTTTTGATACAACTTTTAATGCATCGATATCAAGTCCTGAGTCAATTTCATCTAAAATAGCAAACGTTGGCTCTAGCATTAGGAGCTGCAAAATCTCATTACGCTTTTTTTCTCCCCCGGAAAACCCTTCATTTAAATAACGCTCTGCCATTTCCTCTGGCATATTTAACAAATCCATCTTTTCATCGAGCTTAGTGATAAAATCAATGACTGAAATTTTATCATCTTCACCACGCTTAGCATTAATCGCTGCCCGCATAAATTCAGCATTGGTAATCCCTGGAATTTCTGATGGGTATTGCATTGCCAAAAACAACCCTAAACGCGCACGCTCATCAACTTCAAGCTCTAAGATGTTTTCGCCATCTAAAAGAACTTCACCACGAGTCACCTCGTAATTGGGATTTCCCATAATTGCCGCTGACAGGGTTGACTTCCCAGTACCATTTGGCCCCATAATCGCATGGATTTCTCCAGTTTTCATGGTTAAATTAACACCCTTTAAAATTTCCTTTTCCTCAATTTTGACGTGCAAATCTTTGATTTCTAAAACAGACATAACTCCTCCTATAATCGCAAAGGCGGCTTTCTTGTACCGCTTGCCAGATAATCGCTAAATTCATCATATCACTTATTGAAAATCGATTTCAAGGTTGATGCTCCATACATTTGATATTATTGTATATCAGCCTGTCAATCAATACTGATTAGTTAAGTATAAAGGTTAAAGTTGGATAAAAAAGAACCTGTAAATCAACAAAAGTGACTGAGCCAGCTAATAAAATGAAAATGAAACAGCGGCGTAGAAAAGACAAAATACCCCGTCACCTGAAGCGACCGAGTATTTAATCATTTTAGTAGCCCTTTGCACGCCATTTAATGGTGTGACGCGTTGGTCGATTTGTAGCTAATTTTTTACGTACACCATTCTTGTCAATTCTAACTTCAACTCGATAATGCTCGTTTTGGCTAATGTCGTAAATCTTCTCCGCAGAAGATGTCACCGTTGTCTTGGTTTTATTTGCCAAATCCTTAGCCAAATCAGGAACATCCTTAGCTTTCTGGGCAACATCACTGGCGATTGCTTTCGCTTTTTGGGCAACTTCATTCAACTTATCTAATGGCATTGCAAGCCTCCTTATCCTTGATACCTTTTATCATACGCCAAAACATCAGCTTTGACAAAAGATAGCACTGCTGTGAAACGATTATCGTTGCGCCATCATAGCACTTGCGATATTATACTTTTTCTTAAGATACCAGCGGACAGCTAGCGAGATTGCACCAATAGCTAGCGCCAAAACAGCGTTTAGATTAGGATTAATTGCCTTTGGTAATAATGAAACCAGACCAAACAACAACATCCACACAAACATTGCAAATATCAGGATAACAATCGCCTTAATCCACTCCTTTCGTGTTTTCTTTGTCATCTCAACACGATAAAAATATTGATACATCAGATAAAAGACAAAGCCGCCTGATGCCGCCATCACAACTATTGACAAAAGTCCGTAGTTTGCTTTTTGAGCATTTTTAGAAAACATCATCATTGCGCCATTCATAATCGTTAAAAGCCCAAGTAAAAGCAACGAGCTATCAAGCCACATCAACCACATCGTTGTGTTTTCAGCGCCTCGCACCTGTGATGTGGTGCTGCTACTTGAAGCCGCATATTCGCTAACCGTGCCAAAAATTTTCCGAGCTGAGATTCCTTTCTTTTGATTCTCAACAATCACTGGCAAAATTTCCCTTAATATTTCCGTAATCTCCAATTCTGTTTTTCCAGAAGATTGCAGCTTTCTCTTCAAATCAAAGATATAATCATCATTCTTTTTTGTCAATTTAGACAATAATTCGTCGACATTAACTACTTCGGGCTGGTTTTCCACTTCTTTTTTACTCAATTTACGCTCCTTAAACATTAAATCTAAATTCCATGATATCGCCATCTTGCACCAGATACTCTTTCCCCTCTAAACGAACACGTCCAGCTTCCTTAGCTGCCTGCATACTACCATAATGACTTAAATCGTCAAATGATACCGTTTCAGCACGAATAAAGCCACGTTCAAAATCCGAATGAATAATGCCAGCCGTTTCCGGCGCTTTCATTCCCTGCTTAAACGTCCAAGCACGCACTTCTTTTTCCCCTGCGGTAAAGTATGTCGCTAATCCGAGTAAATGATACGCCGCACGTGTTAATTGATCAACACCACTTTCTTTGAGTCCCATTGCCTCTAGGAACTCTTTGCGCTCATCATCTTCAAGCTCGGCAATCTCTTCTTCTGCACGTGCCGAGATAACGACAACTTCTGCGTTTTCCGTATCTGCGAATTGACGGATTTGCTTAACATAATCAATCGCATCAGGACTAGCGACCTCGTCCTCTGCGACATTTGCCACATATAACACCGGCTTTGTCGTGAGCAAAAAGAAAGTCTTGGCAATCTTTCGCTCGTCATCAGTCAATTCAACCGTCCTTGCTGAAAGTCCTTCTTCCAACGCCTGCTTCAGCTTAGTCATCACATGAAGCTCAGCGACAGCAGTCTTTTCCTTTGTTCGTGCAATTTTCTCGACACGTGTGTAACGCTTGTTAATTGAATCAAGGTCAGCCAAGATTAATTCCAGATTAATCACCTCAATGTCGTCCAGCGGATTAATCCGCCCCTCAACGTGAGTGATATTTTCATCATCAAAAGCACGAACAACATGAACAATCGCATCTACCTCACGAATATTCGCCAAGAATTTATTGCCCAGTCCCTCACCCTTACTGGCACCCTTAACAATTCCGGCAATATCTGTAAATTCAAAGGTTGTCGGCACCGTTTTCTTCGGTTTAACCAGCTCGGTCAAACGATTTAAACGTGCATCTGGCACTTCAACCATGCCAACATTCGGATCAATTGTTGCAAAAGGATAATTGGCAGCCTCTGCACCCGCCTTAGTAATTGCATTAAATAACGTTGATTTCCCAACATTTGGCAAACCAACAATTCCAGCTGTTAAAGCCATAATTCCTCCTATTTATAACACTTAATCAAAGATTTAACGACCATCGGTCGCCTTGAGCAGCACTTTTTTCAGCTTCTTGTTAAAATCATGCCGCCCCATCATCACTACGTGTTGACAATTTGTGCAGCGAATTTTGATGTCTGCTCCTAGTCTAATGACCTCCCAGGCATTTGCTTTTTTGCCTGTTTGCTTGACGACACAGGCATGCGCCTTCTTCATTTCGACAATATCACCTAATTCGTACATGATTCCTCCTAAAAACTCTACTCTCAACTTCTTATTTTACGTTGTAACGTAAAGTAAGTCAAACGCCCTATTTAAAGCACCCTCAGCCATTTTATTAAATAATTTTAGCCTATTAGAAAAATATTTTGATGTTTTTTTTGAAAAATTTGAGCATTATGCTTTAAATTATTAATCAATTTGGTATAATGGTGTTAGTCAGTAAAGTAATTTACTGTTAGATGATTGGGTTACTCCCCTTTCCCTTTCATTTTACCCTTTTTTGACTACTGATATTGACCTAGTAGCATACAAAGTTCCCCTCATAACGCTTTGTATATTACGCGGACGGCAATATTGGTAGTTTTTTTATTGCTCAATAGCGTTTCTTAAAACATTTAAGTTAAAACACTCCGCCTAAAAAATATCGGAGTGTTTTTAGATTTTCAACTTATTTTTACTTTCTAACCAGAATGAGTAGCACGGTAACCACCGCTAAAATGAGCAGCACAGCCGTATCACGCAATTTCCATTCCAATTTGCGATAGCGTGTTCTTCCTTCGCCACCTTGGTAGCCTCTTGCTTCCATTGCTGTTGCTAATTCATCAGCACGCTTAAAGCTGCTGACAAACAAAGGGATAAGTAACGGAATAATCGCTTTGACCTTTTGAATTAAACTGCCTTCCCCAAAATCAACACCGCGCGAGCGTTGAGCATTCATAATCTTCTCTGTTTCATCCATTAAGGTTGGCACAAAGCGTAGTGAGATTGATAACATCAGACTAATCTCATGCACTGGTACTTTAAATCTTTTCAATGGATTCATCAAGCTTTCAAACGCATCAGACATCTCAAGCGGAGCCGTTGTCAAGGTTAACAAGGTCGAAAAGAAGATGATTAGGATAAAGCGTAGAAAAATTAGCGCTGAATTTTCTAATCCAAACTGTGTAATCTGGATAAAGCCAAATTTGAAATAAACCTTGCCACCGACAGTAAAAATCATTTGCAAACCAACAGTCAGCAAAATTAAAAGCAGCATCGGCTTCACACCCCGCAAAAAGAATGAAAAGCTAATCCTTGAAGCGATAATTGCAGTCAAGGTCAAAACAGTTAAAACAAAGAAAGCCGCGAAATTATTTGCTAAAAATATAATCACAATAAAGAAAAACGTCGCTAACATTTTAGCTCTTGGATCCATCCGGTGAATAAGAGAGTCAATCGGAATGTAACGCCCAAGGATTAATTTATCCATCATGGTGCATACCTCCCTTTAATTCTGCGATTAACTCTGGTAAAGTAACCGGTAAAATATCAAACTTAAAGCCTTTGTCTTGCAAACCTTTGGCAAAGTCGGTCACTTGTGGCACTCCGAGTTGCTTTTCTTTTAGCCAAGCAACCTCCTGAAAAACCGCCTTAGGCTTACCGGATTTAATCACGCGCCCCTGCTCCAAGACATAAAGATAATCTGCAAAGTCTGCTACATCGTCCATCAGATGTGTGACTAAAACAACACTAAGCCCCGTTTTCTTGTATAGCTGATAAAACATTGTCATCATTTCATGACGTCCTTTTGGGTCAAGTCCTGCAGTCGGCTCGTCCAAGACCAATACTTCTGGATTCATTGCTAAAACTCCGGCAATCGCCACACGGCGCATTTGACCACCAGAGAGTTCAAATGGCGAACGTTCAAATAAATCCTTTGAAATGCCGACAATTTCCAATTTTTCAGCCGCAATCCGCAACGCGTCCTCTTTAGAAACTCCGAAATTTTGCGGCCCAAAGGCAACATCTTTTAACACAGTTTCATCAAATAACTGCGCTTCTGGAAATTGAAAAACAATTCCCACTTTTTTACGAATCGCTTTGAGTTTGCGGTTGTCAACGTCAGTCGTAATCGTGAAATCGCCAATCACTACTCTGCCAGCATTTGGCTTTAAAAGACCATTTAAATGTTGTAGCAAAGTCGATTTGCCAGAACCAGTATGTCCAACAATTGCTGTATAGCTCTCGTCTGGAATGGCTAAATCAATACCAAACAACGCTTTACTTTCAAATGGTGTCCCCGGCTGATAAGTAAAATCTACTTGTTCAAACTGAATTGCCATAAAAAATCCACCATCTCTTCCTCTGTCAAATAACCAGCTGGTACGGGTAAGCCAGCTTTTTGCAACTCCCGCTTAATCTTTTCTGTTAATGGAATATCTAAACCTAAACTAATCAATGATTCTCCCTGCACAAAAATCTCAGCGGGCGTCCCGCTCGTCAAGATTTTCCCTTCCTTCATGACAATAATTTTGTCCGCAAGGGCTGCCTCATCAATATCATGCGTAATTGAAATGACCGTCAAATCCCGCTCTGCTTTAATCTCACGAACGATTTGGACGACTTCCTTTCTCCCTTTGGGATCAAGCATACTGGTTGCTTCATCTAAGATGATAACCTTTGGCGCAAGCGCCACAACACCGGCAATTGCCACACGCTGTTTTTGCCCTCCAGAAAGACGTGCAGGCTCCTTTTTCTTAAAATCCTGCATACCAACTCTTTGTAAAGCACTTGCCACACGCACTAGCATTTCTTCACGTGGAATCCCTTGATTTTCCAATCCAAATGCGACATCGTCTTCGACCGTTGAGCCAACAAATTGATTATCCGGATTTTGAAAAACCATACCGATCTTTTTGCGCAGCTCCCAGACATTTTCATGTGTCATAACATCTCCATCGATGATGACATTGCCTTCCTCAGCTTCTATTAAACCGTCAATGATTTTAGCAGCCGTTGATTTACCCGATCCATTATGACCGATAATTGCGACCCACTCACCTGCTGCAATCGAGATAGAAACATCTTTTAACGCATAGCTTGCCGAGTCATTACTGTATTTAAACGAAATATTTTTTAATTTTATCATACGCAACCTCTATCTTTTTATCTTTGAAAATTATAACATAAAGGCGCCCAATCGTCTTAAAAGGATGACATTAAAGCTTATTTTTTGACTACAGCTGCGACCTCTTACGGAATTTTCGGCATTTCCATGTTAAATTACCCTGATAAATGAAGAATGTTACCGCAATACTTGACTTGTACTTCAATTACTCAAGCTGCTAAATCCAAAAGAACGCCCTCACGAGAGGCGCGTTCTGACGTTTTATTATTATCTTGGGTAGATATAGGTTACAACACCTTGACAATTTGTTGGGTTAAACCAACCGCGATAATTACCAATCGTTACATAACCTGCATAGTTTGACTCTTTAACCTGAATACTCTCACTACTCTGAACAGCAACAACGACTGCGACATGTCCCCAGCCACCATCATTCCATGATGCGATAGCGCCAACCATTGGCTCACTACCGGTTCTAAAACCATCGCTTCTTGCGTTTGCTGCCCATTGTCCACCATTACCCCAGTTATTACCAGCCCACGGTGCTAGCTCTTTAGCGCCCCATGTACATTGCCCAACTGGATAGGAATTACCAGGAGACGGCGTTGGTGTTGGAGTGGGGGTCGGTGTTGGCGTTGGTGTTCCTCCGCCACTATCCGGAGTGTTGCTGCTACTTCCTCCACCACTATTATTATCATTGCCTGTATCTGGTATAACATTTTGCTGTCTTGCTGCTTCTTCTTGAGCTGCTTGTTGTGCTTCTGCCTCAGCTTCTGCCTTTTGAGCCAATAAGGCTGCCTTATCACCCTCAGCAGTCGCTTTCTCAGCCGCAAGATTTAATTGTGCTGCTTTTAATTCAGCCTGCTTTGTTTTTAGGCTCGCTGATTGTTCAGCAAGTTTTTGTTGATTTTCAAAGTTTTTAGCATCCTTTTCCTGTGCAGCCTTAGCTTTGGCTTGGATTGCTTCTTTATCCTTTTTCTGACGCTCAACCATTTCTTTATTGGCTGATACGATTTTATTAACTGCTTGGATACGCGTAATCGCATCTGAAATCGAGCTTGAAGACAGCATCACATCAACATAGTTCGTTGCCGATTTATTAGTTTGAACTGAACGTGCTTGCTTTTCTAAGACCTTAGAGCGCTCAACGATTTTTGAAGAAAGCTTGAATACTTCCTCGTTTAGCTTTTTAGTTTCAGCAGCTAATTTTTCGCTCTCAGCCTTTAATGCTGTTGATTGTGATTCGATATTTAAAATTTGTGTTTCTAATGTATCAACTTGTGTTTGTGCTTCTGCCTGCTGCGCAGTTAGACCACTAATCTTGCTATTTTGTGCTGCAATCTTCTGATCTGTATCATTAGCGCTGGCTGTAATCGGTGCTGCTGCTGATAACACTAATGTGCTAAGAAGCGCAACCGACAAAATCTTCTTCTTCATATCTATCTATAACCTCCGTCAAATTATTCACGAATTATTTTTTCCTCAATACCCTTTTTCGTTAGCATAACAATATTAACACAATAATATCTCATTTCATGTCAATATGGATTACAATTACATTTCAAAAGTTACTTTTCCCGAAACATATCGTATTATTTTATTTTAACAAAGCTAAGATTTAATCCGCCGTTGCCGCTTAGCAGGGGCATTAAAGACGAATTGATAGCCACGATAGAAAATAATAAAGAATAGCGAATTTAAAAATAATGTTGGCGCTAAAAGGCTGCCAATAAAATCAATAAAGTTAAATTGTGCAAGCTTAAATATCAACTGAATCGCTAAAATTGCAACTTCATAGCCTGTGATAAAAATAACGGCACTGAAATACTCTGTTATAGGATTTTCATGAATCGTATCAAGGATTGAGCCGGATAAGTAGACAATCAGCGGCAGAACAGTTAAGTTAATCCCTAAAATGCCGATATAATACGAGTCCATAATCAAGCCAATCGCAGCTGAAACAATCAGTAAATAACGCATGGAGAGCTTTTGATTAGCAAATAAAAGTGCTAAAATGAGCAAATGACTGCTCGCTAAAGCCACGCCATCCGACCATATTTTCATCAAAGTTGAAAGCTGTCCATCCAAAAGTGCTAATAGCAAAAAAATAACTGGAGTGAATAGTAATAATTGTTGTTTCCGCATCGCTACTCCCCATCTACTGCAAGACGCTTAATTACCGTCACTAATTGAATATCATACATCTGTGTTGCAGGCTTTACATAAACCTCTCTGCCTGTGCTTTGACCATTCTTTTTCTCTGAGATAACCTTGCCAACCAAAAGATTTGCAGGAGAATTCCCTCCCAAACCAGAGGTTTGTACAATATCACCAGCTTTAAAGCTTTCGCCTTCTGTGACCTGTGCCACAACAAACGCCTGCTTTTTCTCGTCATAACCTTGTAAAAGACCGTATAAATCACCACCGTCAGCTGAAATTTTAACAGGGAAACGGTTGACCGACTGATTAGTTGAGGTTAAAAGCTCAACCTTTGAAGTTGTATGATTAACCTGCGTCACACGACCGACTAATCCTTTTGCACTCATTACTGCCATATTAACTTCGATGCCATCCTTTGTTCCTCGGTCAATAATTAGCATATCCTGCCAGGTATTTGGTGAACGGGTAATAACATTGGCAGAAATATGCGAATAGCTCGTTAAAGTACTATTTAAATCAATCTCTGACTTGAGTGCATCTATCTCCTTTTGCAGATTATCGCTTTTGATAATTGCTTCATCGTAGGATTTCAATTTCTTCTTTAATGCTTGATTTTCCTTATAGGTTGACATTAAATTTTCAAATGCTTCAACGCTGTTCGCAAAAAATTTAGCAGGTGCTGCTAGCATTTTATCAACCAATCCAACCGAGTCATTGGTAATCGATGTTGCACTTGACACTTTTTCTTGATTTTTAAGCTTGCCAGCGGTAAAACCAACAATGGCAACAATAATAATAAATAGAATAATTGCAACAATAATTTTCTTGTTTGGATTAAATTTTTTCAACAGTTTATCCCCTAATAATTTGCAGTTTAATTGTATCAGACAACGACGTTATTTCAATTTTAGCACGGTTGGTAAAAAAAAAAAACGTGTTTGGCTGATAAAATTTCTTAAATGCCAATTAATGCAAGATAGCAGCGTTTAGTAATGTCAAAATTGAGGAGATTGGCTTCACAAATCTTCGGGAATCATCTATTCTCCTAGTCAATGCCGTCTATTGCGAAAAATAATTTGAGACTGAGACATAAGTCCCAGCCTCCTGTTGCTTATAAATTTTCGATTAACAAATCAGCAAATGTCGAGGTTTTAACTTCTGTTGCCCCAGTCATAAGCCGCGCAAAGTCATAGGTGACCGTTTTGTTAGCAATTGTTTTCTCCAATGCTGCAACAATCCGATCAGCAACCTCACTCCAACCAAGGTGCTCAAACATCAATGCCCCTGACAAGATAACCGATGACGGATTAACCTTATCTAAGTTAGTATATTTCGGCGCTGTGCCATGTGTTGCCTCAAAGATTGCATGACCGGTTAAGTAATTGATATTTGCCCCTGGTGCAATCCCAATGCCGCCAACCTGTGCCGCTAGTGCGTCAGAAATATAATCTCCATTGAGATTAAGCGTCGCAACAACATCAAATTCCTTTGGACGTGTTAAGATTTGTTGTAAGAAAATGTCCGCAATTGCATCCTTAACTAAAATTTTGCCCTCAGAAAGTGCTGTTGCCTGCGCTTTTTCTGCCGCTAAATCCCCTTGTTCTTCCTTGATTTTATCGAATTGATTCCACGTAAAGACGAACTCTGAAAACTCTTCTTCTGCAACTTCATAGCCCCATTTTTTGAAGTAACCTTCGGTAAATTTCATAATATTTCCTTTATGAACAAAGGTAACAGTCGGTTTATTATGCTTGATTGCATACTCTATTGCCGAGCGAACCAAGCGCTTTGTTCCTTCCTTAGAAACAGGCTTAATCCCGATTGAGCTTGTTTCTGGGAAACGAATTTTATCAACACCGAACTCTTTTTGCAAAATTTGAATTAGCTTTTTAGCCTCTGCCCCTTCTGCCGGAAATTCAATCCCTGCGTAAATATCCTCTGTATTTTCGCGGAAAATCGTCATATCTACGTACTCCGGATGTTTTACTGGGCTAGGTACACCAGTAAAATGTCGCACCGGTCGCAAGCAGGCAAATAAATCAAGCTCTTGGCGCAAGGCAACGTTTAGTGAACGAATTCCTCCGCCAATCGGTGTCGTTAAAGGTCCTTTAATCGCAATCAAGTATTCTTCTATCGCTTCAAGCGTCGCCTTTGGCAGCCACTCTCCTGTTTCATCAAAAGCCTTCTCTCCGGCTAAAACTTCCTTCCAAGCAATTTTTTTCTTCCCATCAAACACCTTAGCAACTGCCGCATCAAAAACACGAACACTCGCCCGCCAAATATCAGGACCAATTCCATCACCGATAATGAAAGGTATAATCGGTTCATCTGGAGTGACTATTCTACCATCTACTAACCTAATCTTCTCTGCTGTCATACGTTCTCCTTATCAATCTAAGCATTAGATGTAATGAAACTTTTTACGATTCCTTTTTCTCGTGCGCCAGTAATGCACACTTCTTCCGAATAACCATTGGTAAAATACCGCCATTTTGATAATAACGAATATCCGCCTTAGCATCAAATCTCAAAATCGCTTTAAATACCTTGACATCGCCTTTGGCATTTACTGCCTGAACACTTAACTCATCACGAAGTCCAAAAGTCGCTGGCAGTTGAATACTAAAGGACTCCGTTCCGGTTAGTCCAAGTTTTTTTGCATTATCCTCTGGTAAATATTGCAGTGGCAAGATACCCATCATCACCAAATTTGACCGATGAATCCGCTCGTAGCTTTCAGCGATTACTGCCTTGACACCTAAGAGATTTGCCCCTTTTGCCGCCCAATCGCGGGATGAACCCATGCCATAGTCTTTGCCTGCTAAAATAATCAGCCCTGTCCCATCAGCTTTATACTTCATCGCAGCGTCGTAAATACTCGTTATTTCTCCAGTTGGGAGATAAGTTGTATAGCCGCCCTCTGTTCCTGTAGCAATCTGATTACGAATACGAATATTACCAAATGTCCCACGCATCATGACATGATGATTTCCACGCCTTGAACCAAATGAATTAAAGTCTTTTGGCTGAACGTTTTTCTCAAGTAAATACTCCCCTGCCGGCGATTTAATTCCAATAGCTCCTGCTGGCGAAATATGGTCTGTCGTTACCGAGTCCCCAAGCTTTGCTAAAACGCGGAGATTGTCAAGACTTGCTTGTTCTGGCAAATCAATCGTCATTTCATCAAAATACGGTGGATTAGCAATATAGGTTGAGTCGTCCTGCCAGTTGAAAACCTCACTTGTTGCTGTCGTAATCTCATTCCAACTTTCATTAGCGTCAAAGACCTTTGCATAATATTCCTTAAACAGCTCTGGTGTTACATGTTCTGCTACCGCTTGATTAATCTCAGCGTCATCAGGCCAGACATCTTTGAGATAAATCGCGCGCCCTTGTTGATTGTGTCCAAGCGGCTCATTAACTAAGTCAATTCCTACATTACCTGCGATTGCATAGGCAACAACTAATGGCGGAGATGCCAAGTAATTTGCCTTAACCAATGGGTGAATTCGTCCCTCAAAGTTACGATTTCCAGATAAAACTGAAGTCAATAGAAGGTCATTTGCTTTAACAGCTGCCTCAAGTTCCACCTCAAGTGGTCCAGAATTACCAATACAAGTCGTACAACCATAGCCTACAACGTCAAAGCCCAGTTCATCTAGTGATTCAAGCACCCCGGCATTTTCCAAATAAGCTGAAACAACCTTAGAGCCCGGCGCAAGCGAAGTCTTAACCGTTGGCTTGACAGTCAGCCCTAATTTAACAGCATTTCGAGCTAGTAGCCCCGCTGCCATCATCACATATGGATTGGAGGTATTTGTACAACTCGTAATCGCTGCAATTCCAATATCTCCAGTTTTTAAGACTGCCTCTTGACCTTTAATCTCAAACGTCACGGATTTTTCAAGCTCTGATTTGTCCAAGCCAAAGCCTTGATTACCTGCTGGTGCAGTCAATGCTTGATGAAATGCAGATTTCATCTGTGATAATGGAATTAAATCCTGTGGGCGCTTTGGTCCGGACAGGTTCGTTTCGATACTTGATAGGTCAATTTCAACGATTTTAGTGTATGCTGCTTGATTTGTTTCATCATAAAATAAATGATTTGCCTTAACATAGTCCTCAGTCAGCTGGATAACTTCCTCATCTCGTCCGGTTAATCTCATATAGCTGAGCGTTTCCTCATCAATCGGGAAATACCCGCAGGTTGCACCATACTCTGGCGCCATATTTGCAATAGTCGCACGGTCTGCAAGCGAAAGAGTTTTCAAGCCATCTCCGAAGTACTCGACAAATTTTCCAACAACGTTTTCCGTGCGCAATACTTGAGTAATTTTTAACGCTAAGTCAGTTGCTGTCGCAGACCTTGGCAAGCTACCAATAAGTCTGACACCAATCACCTCAGGCAATGGGAAATATGACGCTTCCCCCAACATGCCAGCCTCAGCTTCAATACCGCCAACGCCCCAACCCAAGACGCCAATCCCATTAATCATCGTGGTGTGAGAGTCTGTTCCAACTAGGGTATCCGGAAAAACAAGGCTGTCCTTAACGGTTACAACGTCTGATAAATACTCAATGTTTACTTGATGGATAATTCCCGTTGCTGGCGGAACGACACGGAAGTTGTCAAAGCTCTCCTGTGCCCATTTCAAAAACTCATAACGCTCATAGTTGCGCTCAAATTCACGCTTGCTATTAAATTGCAAAGCTTCCCTGCTAGCATAAGCATCAACTTGTACAGAATGGTCAATCACCAAGTCAACGGGCACCTCCGGATTAATCGCGTTTGTATTGCCGCCCAAGCTTTTCATCGCATCTCGCATTGCCGCAAGGTCAACAACTGTCGGAACACCGGTAAAGTCCTGCAAAACAACACGTGCAGGCTTAAAGGGAACTTCCCCCTTTGGTCCCAAATCCACCCAAGACAGAAGCCCTTGGATATGTTCTGCCGTAATATCCTCGCCGTCATACTGTCTAATCAAGGACTCTAGCAAGATCCGAAGTGCATACGGCAAGCGGAAGATTCGCTCTCCTGCAACATCTTTGATGTCAAAATACTGGTAGTTTTTTCCATTACTCGTCAATAATTTCGTCTGATACACAAAAAACACCCTCCCTATCTGAAACAATTTCATTGTCCTTATCCTATCACAATTTTGAATTTTTTAAAATATTCAGATAAATTTTCATCGCTTTTATCTCGTGATTGTTAGCAAATCACGTGTCAACTTTTGGGGATATTTAAATTTTTTGGGCGTTTTTAAATCGTTTCACTAATACACCAAAAAGAGCAAAAATCAACTTAGCTTTTTGCCCTAAAACATTTTTGGATTGACTAACAAGTGATTTAAAAGCCGGATTTTATAACTTTTCTACGATATATTTAAACAAAGTCATCTCCTCATCATAGCTAGCCCAAAGTGTTTCCGGATGCCACTGAACGCCTAAAATTCGCCGTACTTTATCCTCAAAGCCCTCAATCAAATCATCCGGACTAACCGCCGTCACATGCAAACCGTCAGCTAATTGCTTGACCGCCTGATGATGATAGGAGTTGACTGTATAGCTGCTTGGCAAAAATTCCCGCATCATCGCTTCATCCTTGACTGTAATATGATGTGTTTTGAAGCATTCCTTAGTCGGCGCTTGGAGGTGCTTAAGGTGCGTTGTCTTTAGCTGATTGACATCTTGCACCAGAGTTCCACCAAGTGCGACATTGATGATTTGCATGCCTCGACAAAGACCAAAGACCGCTTTGCCTTGTCTAATCGCTTCCTTAACCAAGGCAATCTCAAAAGCGTCACGAATCGGTAAAAGTCCTTCTAGAGTTGGAATTGGCTCCTCACCGTAAAACAATGGATCAATATCCTGTCCGCCAGCCAGCGCAAGCACATCAATCTGTTCAATATATAATGAGGCACGCTTGGGATCATCAATAGGCAAAATCAGCGGTATTGCGCCACATTTTTGAAATGCTAAAACCAATTCCGTCTGCGTATAATCAGCCGGATTACCATGCAAATAGTCAATTGCTTCAATTAGACGATTGCCTGCAATACCAATCACTTTACTCATCTTCACTCCTCATTTCCATTATTATTTAAAATTTCTTAGCTTCTTTTTCTATTATACCTAAAGAGTCAAAACTTAGACACAAAAAACGTGCGAAAGCTGGTGAAGTCCAACCTTACGCACGATATTTTTAAAGTAATTTTGCTGCTGCCTTATCAACAATAACTGTAACATTTGGATGTTTTTGTAGGATACTTGCTGGCAGCTCTTCTGTGATTGGTCCGTTAACCATTGCAGAAACAGCGTCCGCCTTCTTATCTCCCCAAGCCATTAATACAATCTCTTTTGCCTGCATCACAGAGTGAATACCCATTGACACAGCTTGTGTTGGCACATCCGCCTTCTTGTCGAAGTAGATACTATTTGCTTCAATCGTTGAAGCAGTTAAATCAACGATATGAGTTGTCTGCTCAAATGAGCTACCCGGCTCATTGAAACCAATATGTCCATTTTGACCCAAACCTAGTATTTGAAAATCAATTGGGTTTTCAGCAATTGTCTGGTCATATTTCTTAGCCTCAGCTTCTAAATCAGACGCTTTCCCATTTGGCACATATGACTTAGCAAATGGTTTTTTGTTAAACAAATGTTCTTTCATGAATGTATCATAGCTTTGCGCATCTGACTCGCCTAAGCCAACGTATTCATCTAAGTTAATTGATACCTTGTCGGTTAAATCTAAGTCACTTGCAATGATTTTTTTGTAAAATGTCTCTGGCGTTGATCCTGTTGCCAAGCCAAATACCTTAGCACCTCTACTGATTGCCTCCTTTATCAGCTTAAATGCTAGCTCGGAACCTTCTTCAACTGTTTCTACCTTAACAACTTTCATCGGTAAACTCTCCTTTTTCTTTCTAAATGGTATGCACCAATAATAACATAATCTGCCTTGTTTGAAAAGAAGAAATGTTCATCAACGGCGTCTTTCCGTAAATTATGAATAAGCAAAAGTCCCTCTTTTTGATACCCTTTCAAACCTTGCCACGTCTAGCTTTATGGGTATTTAAGCTGACATTTTCAAAAAATTGTCAGGCTATTAACCACAACAAAAACGATTAGCTTTGTTGCGCAATCACAACCCTAATCGCTTTTGTTATCTTTAAATATCTCATTACATGCTTTTCACATGACCACTTTTCTTTTGCTTGCCCTCATGGAACTTAGAACAATTCTCAACATATCTATTAGTCAAAGCTATCAACTGGGATATTAAATTACCTAAATATCCACTTTTTCTCGACCGTTTTATTTCAATTTTGCCTCTCTGACACGTTCTACCATATTTACCGCTTTACCTTCACGCTTTAAGTCATAGAACTCCGCTGTTGCAGCAAATAATAAATCACTCGCAGAATTAACTGCCGTTTCAACGGAATCTTGAATTACTCCGATAATGAAACCAATTCCCACAACCTGCATTGCCACATCATTTGAAATATTAAATAAGCTACATGCTAACGGAATCAGCAACAAGCTACCGCCTGCAATACCGGAAACTCCTGTCGCCGAGATGGCTGACAAAAGACAAAGCAAGAATGCTAAGGTAATCGGTATGCTCATTCCTAGAGTATGTGCAGCCGATAACGTCATAATCGAAATCGTCATTGCAGCACCACCGCTGTTTGCCGTTGCACCAAGCGGAATAGAAATCGAATAAGATTCCTTATTCAGCCCAAGCTTTTCACACAATGCCATATTAATCGGGATATTGACCGCAGAGCTTCTAGTAAAGAATGCCGGAATACCACTTTCTTTCATTGTATAAAAGGTCAATGGGAATGGATTCTGCCGTAGCAATAAGAAAACCATTAGTGGATAGACAACAAAGGAAACAAAGAACATTGTGCCAACCACTAAAGCAATAATCTTCCCATACTCAGCAACGCCGGCAAGCCCGACATCAACCATTGAACGATAGACTAAGCCAGCAATCCCAAGGGGTGCAAAGCGGATAATCACTTGAACGACATTAGAAATCGTATCGGATAAGTCAGAAATGACCTGCTTTGTCACATCCCCTGCTTGGCGTAGACATAAACCAAGTAAGCTACCCCAGAAAAGTAAGGCGAGATAATCTCCTTTGATGATCGCTTGAATCGGATTTGTGACGGCATCAAGTAAAATATTCGTCAAAATATCGCGCAAATTATCCGGTGCCGTTTGATTAGTTAGCGCATCTGGTAAGACGAGCTTAACAGGAAAGAGATAACATGCCACAACAGCAACCAAGGCTGCCACGAAGGTCGCCAAGCCGTAGAGAACAATGACTGACTTCATATGCGTTTTTGCACCCTTTTTATGCTTAGAAAGTGATGCAATAATCAATAAAAAAACCAAAAGCGGCGCAATTGCTTTAAGGGCACCAATGAACAAATCGCCAAAAATAGAAATGGCGGTCCATTTTGGCAAAGCAAGACCAAGGATTACTCCTAAAATAATTCCACACATAATTTGCTGAATCAACGACAGGCGACACCATAATTTAAATAATTTCAAAATCTCCTCCTTTTATTTACCGATGTAACAGCCTTAACTTTACAAGACTGCCACATCTATCTGCTTAGTTTCTAACTCCATCAAGCTTATAAGTATCTAGTAAAGCTCTATTAGCGGTAATACGCCTCATACAATGCTTCAACGGCATCATGCTCGTTTTCCTTTTTAATTCCAAACATGACTGAAACCTCTGAGGAGCCTTGATTGATAATCTCCAGATTAATCCCTTTCTTAGAAAGGGCGGTCGTACCGACAGCAGTCACTCCGATATGTCTTTTCATTCCCTCACCAACAATCATGATAATTGATAAACCATGCTCAATATCTATTTCGTCAGGATCTAGGATTTCAGTCAAGCGCTCAAGCAAGGTCCTTTCAATCTCTGGGCTTAATTCGTGCTCACGGACAATGACTGACAAATCGTCAATCCCTGAGGGCATGTGCTCGAAGCGAATACCCAAACGCTCAAGCTCGCTTAATAGCTTCCGCCCAAAGCCGACCTCGCGGTTCATCAGATACTTGGTAATATTAATACTCGCAAAGCCATCATCACTAGCAATTCCAATCACCGGTCCAGCCTTTTCAGTATGTTTGAGGTTAATCCGCGTTCCTGGATGTGTTGGGTTATTAGTATTTTTAATGACAACCGGCACCTTTGCGCGATAAGCTGGGATTAATGCCTCATCATGCAGCACAGAAAAGCCGGCATAAGCAAGCTCACGCATCTCACGATAAGTCAACTCGCCAATCGTATGCGGATTGTCGACAATCCCCGGATGTGCAGCAAAAATTCCGTCAACATCAGTAAAGTTCTCGTAGAGATTTGCTCTAACGCCTGCGGCAATAATCGAGCCTGTAATATCTGAGCCTCCGCGAGAAAAAGTACAAACCTCCCCAGCTGATGTCACACCAAAGAAGCCCGGAATGACAATCACTCCGTCAACATCGTTTAGATAATTGATTTTTTCATAAGATTCCGGTAGAATTCGTGCATTTCCCGGTTCATCAGTGACAATAATGCCTGCATCCTTTGGATGTAGATAGCGGGCAGCTAAGCCTTCCGCCTGAAAATATGCGGCAATCAGCTTCGCATTATTATTCTCTCCTGAGGCTAGAAAGGTATCATAGAGATATTGATTACCCTCAATCGGCAGGGTAGCCAGCGCCTTGATATTTTGCGCAATTTCAAACATCACTGGCGTGTTTAACCCCAGCTCACTTGCCATATCCTCATATCGCTTGATAATACTCGTCTGGAAATACTCATAGTCCTCTCCCTTGCGATAAGCATTATAATAGGCGATTAGTGAATCTGTCACCTTAACATCCTTGGCAGAACGCTTGCCAGGAGCTGAAACCACGATAAATTTGCGCGCTTCATCACTTCTGACAATCTCTAAAACTTTTTTAAACTGCTTGGTACTGGCAAGAGAGCTCCCACCAAACTTAGTAACCTTCATTTTACACACTCCTTTTTAGGCTGACAACTTAAATTGTCTTAATTTTATCAGAGAATAGGCAAAGGTGCAAAAAACGTTTCGAGATAAAAGCGAAAAATTTGTTTATTCTTCAGGTTTTATGGCTGTTTTCCAACTCTTTTTGCGTAAATTCTGCTTAAATTAAAGCAGAAAATGCCTTAATATTCGGAATTTCCCTAGGAAAACACACTGCAACTCTAAACATTCGGACAATGTTCAAGCTTTTTGTTCAATTTCTATAATATTTTTTAAAATGGCTAAAGGCTATTAAAATTCTCAAAAACACAAAATTTTAGAGATAGCACACCTTAATATCTAAATCAAAAAATCCCACATGACTTCAAAACGGTATCATGTGGGATTATTTTTTTAATGAATCGTCAGCTTATTTTATATCATAGCCTCTCAGCTCGATTGTCTCCTTTATTGCCGCTGGTGTCGTTACCTCTGCATTGTAATCAATCTCTGCGCTACTTTGCTCAAGCAAGACGATAGCTGAGATGACGCCTGCAAGCTCCGCTAATCCAGCTTCGATATTCTTTTTACAGCCGTCACAGCTCATGCCACCGATATTTAGACTTAAATGTGCCATTTCCCATTCCTTTCATTCCTTAAATTCTTCGCCATTTGAGGCGCAAACTATTTAAAACAACTGAAATCGAGCTAAATGCCATTGCAGCGCCTGCAATCCATGGCAAAAGCAAACCAAATGCCGCAATTGGAATACCGACTAAATTATAAATCAGCGCCCAAAATAAGTTTTCGCGAATTGTTTGCATTGTCTTGCGTGAAATATCAATGCTTTTGGCGACATTTGTCACATCTCCTGTCATTAATGTCACGTCAGCACTCTCGATTGCCACATCGCTGCCTGTTCCGATTGCGATCCCAACATCACTTACAACCAAGGCTGGCGCATCATTGACCCCATCTCCGACCATTGCAACACGCCCATTTGCTTGAAGTGCTTTGATTTTCTCCGCCTTCTCACTCGGAAAAACCTCCGCTAATACCTCGGTAATCCCGATTTTTACTGCAATTGCTTGAGCGGTTTGCTGATTATCACCTGAGAGCATGATGACCCGCTTATTCATTTGGTGCAAACGAGCGACTGCCTGCTTACTTTCTACCTTAATCGTATCCTCGATTCCGATTGTCGCAATCAATTGATTGTCTACTGCTGCAAAGACAACTGTTTGCCCTTGATTTGCCATCATCGATGTATCCTGATTGGCAAGGTCAACTCCGTACTGCTGCATGAGCTGGCGATTACCGATGACAACTTCCTGTCCCTCAACGACAGCCTTTAGACCAGCTCCCAGTAAAGCGGTGAAATGCTCTAAAGTAAGTGTGGCTAGCTGTTCTTTTTTGCCGAAGCGGACAATAGCCTGCGACAAAGGGTGCTCAGACCCCGTTTCTGCTGTGATAATCAACGGTAGCTTAGATTGGTCGATGACATCAATCTGCACAACCTCTGGGCGACCTGTCGTCAAGGTGCCTGTTTTGTCAAAAACGACCGTATCAACCTTTTGCAGAATTTCCAAAAACTGCCCACCCTTAAAGAGAATTCCCGACTTTGCCGAAACGCCACTGCCAACCATAATGGCGGTCGGTGTCGCAAGACCTAGCGCACATGGACAAGCAATCACGAGAACAGAAACCCCCGCATTAAGCGCTGTGTAGAAGTTCCTTGTGATAATCAACCAAACGACAAAGGCGACTAGCGAAATCCCAATAACAATCGGCACAAAAACTGAGGAAATCTTATCTGCCAAACGCTGAATCGGCACCTTTTCCCCTTGCGCATTTTCGATAATCTTGATAATTTGCGCCAAGGTCGTATCTTGACCAATCTTAGTTACACGAATCAATACCAAGCCATTTTGATTAACCGACCCAGCAATGACTGCATCCGCTTCTCCCTATCAATCGGTAAGCTCTCACCAGTTAACAGCGACTCATCTACCGTAGTACTACCCTTAATAATCACACCGTCCACCGGTATCTTAGCACCCGGTAAAACCTTAACGACATCATCAAGACGAATATCTTTTATTGCTACCTTTTTCTCCACATCACCCTCAATGATTATTGCTTCGTTTGGCTGTAATTTAACAAGACTAGTAATCGCTGCAGTCGTCTGAGCCTTCGCTCGCTTTTCAAGATGTTTGCCAAGCAGGACAAAGGTAATCAAAATTGCGCTCGTTTCAAAATAAAGCATGGGGTGATGTAAATGTGCGAATTGGAAACGGAAGGTATTGACCACGCTAACCAGATAGGCAACCGTTGTCCCTAAAACAACCAAAACGTCCATATTAGCAATCCCGCCACGAATAGCACGATACGCCGATAGGTAAAAAGGAGCTGCAATAACAAACTGGACAATCCCCGCCAAGACTAGCTGCACCCAAGGATTGATAGTCAAATGACTGCCCGCCAAAAATGGCAAATGCTCTAGCATTGTAGCAAGCAGTGGCACAGATAATACAATCGCAACAATTAGCCTGATTCTATCTCGGCGATAAATAGCTTTGGCGATTGCTTCTTGGTCTGCTTTTGCCTTAACCGGTTGATAACCTATACTTTTAATTTTGGCAAAGATGTCAGCTTCACTCAATTTACTCGAATCAAAAGCGATTTGCCCTGTTTCTGTCGCTAGGTTAATGACCGCTTCGGTAATATTTGGATCCTTATTTAAGACTTTTTCGATTCTCTGCGCACATGCAGCACAGGTCATTCCTTCAATTCCAATGTTAATTGTTTGAACCATAGCTTGCCTCCTTCACTATGACGCGACATGCTCTAATTTCTGTAACACCATTCTAACTGCTCAAAGAATGATTGGCAAGATAAGCGCATGTAATCTTTGATTACCACCGTAAATAACTAGAAGATTTTGCGCAAACACTGGAGGGATTTAGTAAAATGTAGCGCTAGCTTCGACAAAAATCAGAAGCATGTCAGCTCATTTTTATTCCCCAAAAACAAGATAAGGCTGAGTATAGCTACCCAAGCCTTATTAATCATCTTGTTCTTCCTTTACCTGCTATTTTTGCAGCAATGTTTCCTAGAATTTGTGTGAGAAAAACGATAACAAGGACAAATACTAGAGATAGAAATGTCACATCTCCTCTACCACGTTGATAGCCCTGTTGCAATGCCATCGCACCAAGTCCGCCACCGCCAACTGCTCCCGCCATCGCAGTTAAACCAATCAGATTAATTACCGTAAAACTTGACGCACGAATGATTGACACCAATCCCTCTTTCAGATAAACACGAATGATAATGTCAAGATTACTTGAACCCATTGCTTTTGCTGCTTCGACAACTCCTGGATCAACCTCTAGTAAGGCATTTTCGATTTGTCTTGCAAAAAAAGGAATCGTTCCAATAACAATCGGCACTGTCACAGCTGCCGTTCCGACAGATGTCCCAACCACAAGGCGCGTAAAAGGCATGATAATTGCCAGTAAAATGATAAATGGAATTGAGCGTCCGATATTAACCACTTTATCTAATAGCCAGTAAACGGGCGCTTTCGGCAAAAGTCCCTTAGTATCAGTAATCAACAAGGCGATTCCTAAAAACAAGCCAATAAGACCTGCGATAAGAGCTGCAATCAAGATCATCTGTAAGGTTTCAAGTGTTGCCTGCCAAAAATCTGTTCCTAAAAGCACTGCATTAGGGAATAATTTTTCAAACATTTCGCTCACCTCCAACCACTGTAATCACTACATCCTGCGTCTTAAGATATTGCTTGAGTGCTGCAAAGTCAGAAATATTCTCCAAAGTAACCAATAAGCTACCTATCGGCGTGTTCTGCACAAAGTCCAAATCTCCATAAAAAATATTCGCAACAATCCCAAATTCCTTATAAAGATTAATAATAATCGGCTCGGTGGTCTTTTTTCCTGAAAATTTTAGCTCATAAAGTATCTTATCAGTGCGGGAGGTAATGTTTTTTTCGGCTTGTTCAATATGTGTCGCCGTTCGGATAAAGTCAATCGTCAATGGATTTTGAGGATTTTGGAAAATATCAATAATCTGACCTTTTTCAATAACTTTGCCGTTTTCCATTACCGCAACCTGATTGCAAATCTCTTTAACAACCTGCATTTCATGCGTGATAATGACAATCGTAATACCTAGCTTTTCATTGATTGATTTTAATAATTCAAGAACTGCTAGAGTTGTTTTTGGATCAAGCGCACTGGTCGCTTCATCACAAAGTAGGATTTTCGGATCATTAGCTAATGCACGGGCAATCGCTACCCGCTGCTTTTGACCACCTGAGAGTTGAAGCGGATAAGCTTCTTTTTTATCTAAGATACCTACCAAATCAAGCAAGTTGTCAACCTTTTCTATGGTTTCTGCCTTGGATAATTTGCTACCCTTTAGGGGAAAAGCGACATTATCAAAAACTGTCCTACTTTCCATCAAATTAAAATGTTGGAAAATCATTCCGATATTCTTGCGTGCTTGACGTAAGTCGTGGCTGCTTAGTGACAGCAAGTCCGTTCCATCAACGATTACCTCACCACGAGTCGGTGCTTGGAGCAAGTTAATTACCCGTACCAGCGTTGATTTTCCTGCACCACTATAACCAACAATCCCGTAAATATCTCCTTTTTCAATTTCTAAGGAAACGTCACTGACTGCGACAACCGTCTTATCCTTTGCAGTAAATTTCACATCAATATCTTTTAAGCTAATCATATGCACTACCTTTACTCTACTCTTTATACAACAATACAAAGCGGTCGCTTCCATTAAGGAAACAACCCCTTCATTAATTTCAAACTACTTATCTGCATCTTCCCATGCTGGAATGTCGCCCGTCTTTTCAATCATCTCTGCAGTATGTTTAGTTTGATAAGCTTTCACAATCTTTTTGAAGTCTGCTTTATTCTTATCTTTCTTACGCACTGCAATCACATTTTTATAAAGCTCAGATACCTTAGATAAATGGTCGGTATCAATATAAATTGCTGATTCCTGAGGTGTTGTGTGTAACTGGTCAATCACGAAATTCGTGTTTATCGTTGCTGCTGTTACATCTGGCAATACTGAGGTCAACTGATCAGCCTGGATTTCTTGAATCTTGATTTTCTTGTTGTAATTTTTAATATCCTTAACTGTCGGCGAAGATGGTGCATCCTTTTTCAACTCAATGACATCAATTGCTTCTAGCAATTGCAACGCACGACCACCATTTGTGACGTCATTAGGAATTGCAACTGTATCGCCGTCCTTTAAATCAGCATAATTTTTGATTTTTTCAGAATACAAACCAAATGGTGATACTAATGTATAAGCAATATGCACTAAGTTTTGTTTGTTTTCTTCATTGTAGTTATTCAAATATGCCACGTGCTGGAATGAATTTAAATCAAGCGACCCATCTGCCAATGCAGGATTTTCTTCTGTATATCCCGAAAATAGCTTAACATCAAGCGTAATGCCTTCTTTTTTCAGCGACTCTCCAACATGCTCCCAAATTTCTTTTTGCGAGTCACTCGCAACACCAACCACGTATTTATGGTCTTCCTTAGATTCCTTTTTGCTTGACCCACATGCAGTTAAGCTAATCACTGCAACAACTGCAACAAGCGCTGTAATTAATTTTTTCATATAAACTCCTCCTACTTCTTTTTCAAATGTTACATCTTCAATCATATTACAAAATAAGATAAATGGGTAATACAGCTTTTCTATCACAGCTTAATACTTTCTTTATCAGTAAACTTAAAAGTAAATAAATGAACCTTTCTAATCGTAACAATACTCAAGGGGAAATTCAAGTCACAAATACCGAACATCTACGGATAATATTTAGTAATTAAGAGCTCCCCAGATTAGCCTATTTAGCTATAATCACGTATTAGCTGTTTTGCTCATTTCAGATTGATAGATTATTGATCCTTATTTTAGGAGATAAATCCACACCGCTGTTTTAGCTTCATGTTTCACGGGAAACAATTAGCGCCGACTAGTCAGCACCTAAGTAAAACCCGCTAAGGCACGTTCACTAGCTTTTCCGTAATCTGTCCAGTTTGATAAAGCTTTTCAATCATTTCATCAATGACTGAGGCTTTGTCAGTTGCTTGAAGGTCTAAAATCGTTGCTTCTTTAACTAAATAAATCAGTAATTTTCATCTGTTTTCTCCTTTAGGATAAATATTCTTGAAACCACAATAACGGCTGAAATGGCTTGTTCTGATTAGTGTTTTAACTGCTCAATTGATACCTGCTGCAATATTTCTTTAATAAAATCAGCAGTTGCTAAATCAACAGAAAATGCAGTTGCCGTGCCACATGCTACACCATATTTAAAGCTTTCAATTGCGTCCTGCGTTTGATGGAAAGTCCCAACAAAACCGGCAATCATCGAGTCGCCCGCACCAACTGAATTTTTAACCTTGCCAATAATCGGTTTGGCGAAGTAATTACCGTCTTTGGTAAAGAGTAATGCACCGTCACCTGCCATTGAAATTAAAACGTGCTTAGCACCGTCCTCCAAAAGACGTTCACCATAAGGAATAATTTCTTCAATCGTTTTTAAGGTGACATTATAAATATCGCCAAGCTCATGATTGTTTGGTTTAATCACTAAAGGCTGCTTGGGTAGGGCATGAAGTAGAGTTTTGCCTTCAATGTCAATCACAAAATCAGCACCACTTTCGGTGACAATCGCAATTAACTCTTCGTAAACCGTGTTACCAAGACTTTTTGGTGCGCTACCAGCAAAAACTACAATATCTTCGGCGGTCAGCTGTTTTAGTTTTGCTTTTAAATCAGCTAACTCGGCATTAGAAATCTGAGGTCCTGTGCCATTAATTTCCGTTTCTAAATCGCTCTTCACCTTAACATTAATTCGAGTATCCTCAGAAACATCAGTAAAATTCGTTTGAATTGCCTCGTTTTTTAAAGCTTCTGTAATGAATTTACCTGTAAAGCCACCGACAAAGCCTAGAGCAGTCGACTCTGCGCCGATTTGTTTTAACACTCGTGAAACATTAATTCCTTTGCCGCCAGCAAATTTATCATCACTCGTCATGCGATTAACCGCTCCGAGCTTTAAGCTTTCCAGTCTAACGATAAAATCAATCGACGGATTAAGGGTCACTGTATAAATCATTTTTCCTCCTATACTAAAATGCTGAATGAACTAGTTCTGACACATGCGAACGGTAGACGATTCTAATTTCAAGATAAGTGAAACTGGGCGCTTTAGCGCCGTAGTTGAACTATTGAAAGAAATTAAGCGACTCGAAAGCACGTGGCAAGCTCACGAAGCTGGATTAACTAAAATGCCGAAACAAATATACTTGACGCCTTGTCTAATTCGTAATCAACTTTGCAGCAGTTAAGTCGGCAATTTTACAAAAAGTTACCTTATCAAGCTTCGTTTTATCAGTCAAAATATAAGCATGCTCGGCTTGCTCAATCGCCGCTCGTTTAATCATCGCTTCTAAGTTGTCTGGCGTTGAATAACCAAAATGATCATGGACACCATTCACACCAATAAATGCTCGGTTAATCTGATACGACTTCAGCTGCTCAACCGCCTGCATTCCAATAATAGCATCGGTGGTCGTCTTAATCTGCCCACCTAAAACAATTGTTTCAACACCTGAATTGACCAAATTGGTCGCATGGTGCAAGGAATTAGTCACCACCTTGATTGATTTATTCTTGAGCAAGGGCACCAAAAAACTAGTCGTTGTCCCTGCGTCCAGATAAATGACTTCATTATCCAAAACAAATTGCGCAGCCTTCTGAGCTATTTTTTGCTTTTCTTGCGTGTTTTTGCTCGTTTTTTCCAAATAAGTCGGTTCATCAATCGGCGAAATTTTTTCTGCACCACCGTGAATTCTAAGTAGCTTTCCCTGCGTTTCCAAACGCGCTAAATCCCTGCGAATTGTTGCCTTAGACGTTTGAAATTTCTCAGCCAATTCAATGGTTGACACACGCTCATGTCGTTCAAGATATTTTTGAATTTGCTCTTCTCTTTCCTTTGTAAGCATTCCGATCAACTCCTTAAAATTATAATAACATCATTTTTGAATCAAAATCAATCAAAAGTACGCAATCATATCTTAAAATTAAACACTTTGAAAATCCCTTGTGGCAAATACCAACTTGATGAAAAGCAAAAAAGCCCAACCAGATTATACCGAACAAATCTAGCAAAGCTTTAAGTGGGTCAAAAAAAGTTATAAATTTTTAGGTCTTAAGAAAAATAAAAAAAGAATAGTCTAAGACTATCCCAGAAATTGATTCAACTGAGCGTCCCCGCAGCACTTAGCTGCGGGAGCTTAATAGAGCTAGACTAAGCATTTCGCCATCATCATAACACTCAAATTTGACTCTAGCAAGGTAGGTCTTGCTAGAAAAACATTTTAATTAAACAAATTCGATGATTGCCATTGGTGCAGCATCACCACGACGTGGTTCAGTTTTTAGAATACGTGTGTAGCCGCCGTTACGCTCTTTAAAGCGTTCAGCTAACTCGCCAAATAACTTTTGTAATGCATATTCGATTTGAACATCATCATCAACCTCTTTAATCGAAGCGACTTCATGACGAACATATGCAGCTGCTTGACGGCGTGCATGTAAATCTCCGCGCTTGCCTAATGTAATCATTTTTTCAACAGATTTACGCACTTCTTTTGCACGTGTTTCTGTTGTCACGATTGCTTCGTTAATGATTAAATCAGTCGTTAAATCACGGAGCATTGCTTTACGTTGTGAACTTGTACGTCCTAATTTACGATAAGACACTTGTTTTCCCTCCTTGAACTAATCTTCTGGACGAAGTCCTAAATCTAACTCGTGTAGTTTAGCTTTCACTTCTTCGAGTGATTTACGTCCTAAATTGCGTACTTTAATCATTTCTGGTTCAGTTTTGATTGTTAATTCTTGAATTGTGTTAATACCCGCACGCTTTAAGCAATTGTAAGAACGAACAGATAAGTCCATTTCTTCAATCGTCATCTCTAACACTTTTTCTTTTTTGGTTTCTTCTTTCTCAACCATTACCTCAACCTTTTGGCCAAGATCGGTTAAATCAACAAAAATACCTAGATGTTCGGTCAATATCTTAGCTGATAAGCTCAATGCATCCTGCGGAATGATTGAACCATTAGTCCAAATCTCCATTGTCAATTTGTCGTAGTTATCATCCTTACCAACACGTGTTTGCTCTACTTGGTAGTTAACACGGCTAACCGGTGTATAGTTTGAATCTACTGCTAAAAATCCAATAGGTTGACCTTCTTTTTTGTTTTCCTCTGCTTGAACATAGCCTCTGCCTGTATTAACAGTCAAGGTTGCTCGCAAGCTTTTGCCCTCAGCGATTTCAAATAATTGATGATCCTTATTTAAAATTTCAACATCGCTATCAGTTAAAATATCACCAGCAGTAACAATCTGCGGACCAACTGCATCAATTTCAATTGTTCTTTCTTCATCGGTAAACATTTTGACAGCTAAGCCTTTGATGTTCAAGAGAATTTGTGTTACATCTTCTCTTACGCCATCTACTGTTCCAAACTCATGTAAGACACCATCAATTTGAACATTAGTAACTGCTGCACCTGATAAAGAAGAAAGCAGGATACGACGTAATGAATTACCTAACGTTGTTCCATAGCCTCTTTCCAGAGGTTCTACGACAAATTTGCCATAGTTGATAGCTTCATCAATTTTTTCAATTCTTGGTTTTTCAAACTCAATCATTTATTAGTTACTCCTTTCAAAACGAGAAGTGTCAGTCATTCTACAGTAAATTACTATACACGACGACGTTTTGGAGGACGAGCACCATTATGTGGAACTGGAGTGACGTCACGAATCGCTGTTACTTCAAGACCTGTTGCTTGTAAAGCACGAATTGCTGCCTCACGACCACTTCCTGGTCCTTTAACTGTCACATCAACTGATTTTAAACCATGTTCCATAGCTGATTTAGCCGCTGTTTCTGAAGCCATTTGTGCAGCAAATGGAGTTGATTTTTTAGAACCTTTAAATCCTAGAGCGCCTGCTGAAGACCATGCTAACGCATTGCCATGAACATCAGTAATCATTACGATTGTGTTATTGAATGTTGAATGAATATGTGCAATACCTGATTCAATATTCTTTTTCACACGGCGTTTCCGAGTTGGTTTTTTTGCCACGTTTCACTACCTCCTTAAACTATTATTTTTTCTTACCTGCAACTGTCTTAGAAGGACCTTTGCGAGTACGTGCATTATTCTTTGTATTTTGTCCGCGAGTAGGTAAACCACGACGATGACGCATGCCACGATATGAACCGATTTCCATTAAGCGTTTAATGTTTAAGTTCACTTCACGGCGAAGATCACCCTCAACCTTAAGCTTATCAACTTCACGACGGATTGCATCCTCTTGTTCATTTGTTAAATCTTTTACACGAATATCCTCTGCAACGCCTGCATCTTTTAAGATTTGTTGCGCAGTCGTTTTCCCGATACCATAAACATATGTTAATGAAATAACAACGTGTTTATCACGAGGAATATCAACACCTGCAATACGAGCCATTTATCTTTTCACCTCCATTATCCTTGACGTTGTTTATGTTTAGGATTTGCTGGGCAAATCACCATAACACGACCATTACGACGAATCACTTTACAATGTTCGCACATTGGTTTTACTGATGGTCTAACTTTCATTTTTTAATACCTCCATGTTAATTTGAAAGTACAATTATTTAAAGCGGTATGTAATACGACCACGTGTCAAATCATAGGGTGACATTTCAACTGTCACTCTATCTCCTGTTAAAATACGAATATAATTTTTACGGATTTTTCCAGAAATAGTAGCTAAAATTTGATGACCGTTTTCAAGTTCCACTGTAAACATTGCATTCGGCATTGTATCAACGACTTTGCCTTCAATTTCAATCATATCTTCTTTTGCCAATAAGTGTAACCTCCTAAAATCTACGAGACACCAGACACTTACGTCTGTGGTCAAAGTCGGACTATGGTATTATACCACCCAAGTCCCTCCATTGCAATCAAATTAGTTATCTAAAACCGCCTTGACCTCTTTAAATACTTGGTCAATCTCTTGATCGCCTTCAATATCGGAAACAAGATTTTGTTTTCGATAATATTCTAAAATCGGTGCACTTTGTTTAATGTTGATTTCTAAACGATTTTTAACCGACTCAGGCTTATCATCTTCTCTTTGGAAGAAGTTATGTCCGCCACAACGATCACAAGTGCCCTCAACCTTTGGCGGATTGAAGAGTTTATGATAGGTTGCCCCACAGTCTTTGCAAATGAAGCGACCAGACAAACGATCTACTAAGATTTCTGGATTGACAGCAATATTAATCACATAATCAATCTTTTTGTTAAGCGACTCTAAAATTTCCTTTAAGCTATAGGCTTGCTCAATCGTTCTTGGAAAACCATCCAGCAAAAAGCCGTTTGCGACGTCTTGATGTGCCAAGCGATCTTTAACGATACCGTTAGTTACCTCATCAGGTACTAAATTACCGTCATCCATATAGCTCTTGGCTAATTTCCCCATTTCAGTGCCTTGGGTGATTGCTTCACGAAACATATCCCCCGTTGAAATGTGTGGAATTTGATAGGTATCAATAATTCGTTCAGCCTGAGTTCCTTTTCCGGCTCCGGGAAGCCCCATTATTAAGATGTTCATTTTATCTCCTTGTTCATTTTACGATGACACCTTACAGCTAAAACGGAATAGCTTGAAACTATTCCGCATTATCCATAAATCCAACATACTTTTTCTTCAGCATAAGTCCTTCTAGTTGCTTTGCTGCTTCAAGCGCAACTGAAATCACGATTAGAAGTGACGTCCCACCAAGACCGATTGATTTTGGTAAGTCCCAGATTGCTGCTGCGATAATTGGTAATAACGCAATCAAGCCTAGGAAAACTGAACCAACTGTTGAAAGCCGCATTAGCAAGTGTGATACATACTCCTCTGTGCCACGTCCCGGACGTACACGCGGAATATAACTCCCTTGTTTTTGCAGATTTTCAGCCATTTTTTCTGGATTGACCTGAACGAAAGCATAGAAGAAAGTAAAGGCGACAATTAATACTGCGTAGAAAGTTCCACCGACTAACGTATTGTAATTGAAGATTTCCGATAATACTTTAAACCAACTTTCAGTCGCATGGCTTTCCCTGAAAAATTGTAAAATTGCTTGTGGTGTTGAGATAATAGAACTTGCGAAGATAACTGGAATAACGCCTGCCGCATTTACCTTTAACGGTAAATATGAGCTTGTTGGCGCCCCGGTAACTCGTTTTGTATACTGAATTGGAATCTTTCTTTCCGCTTGTTGTACGAAGGTCGTCAAAGTTACAATTAGAATCACTGCAATCACAAGGAGTGCAATGAAAACAACTGAGAACGGAATTCGACTCGAATCAACATTGACGAAATGATCAACAAAGATTTCCTTAATCGCACTTGGTAATCCTGAGATGATACCTGCGAAGATAATCATTGACACACCGTTACCAAAGCCTTTTTCGGTAATCTGCTCACCTAGCCAAGTCACTATAAAGCTACCTGTCGTTAAGATAATCCCGATAGCGACATAAGACCAGACGCTCGGATTGTTAACCAGTCCTAAACTCGCATAGCGGTTAAAACCGGCTGTAATTCCGACAGATTGTACGAAACCTAAAATCAAAGTTAGATAACGCGTTACTTGATTGAGCTTTCTGCGTCCTACTTCACCCTGCTTACTCCATTCAACAAATTTCGGTACAATATCCATCTGCAGTAACTGCACAACGATAGAAGCCGTAATATATGGAGAAACCCCCATTGCGAAAATAGAGAAATTCTGCATCGCACTACCCGAAACCATATTGAACATACTCATAAATGGTAGCTCAGCCACAGATTCAAGCGCCTTTGCATTCACGCCAGGCACGGTAATATGCGCACCTAAACGGAATACAAGCAAAATAAACATTGTGAAATAAATTTTGTTGCGAATTTCTTTAACTTTAAACGAATTTTTTAGCAGTTTAAACATTAAAGCACCTCGATTGATCCACCTTTAGAAGTAATTGCTTCTTCAGCAGTTTTTGAGAATTTTGAAGCTTTGACTGTTACCTTTTTAGTCAATTCACCGTTGCCTAAAATTTTAATGCCAGATTTAACATCTTTCACAATTTTAGCTTCGACCAATGCTTCTGGTGTAACAGTTGCGCCATCTTCAAAATGATTTAATACATCCAAATTCACTAACGCATAATCTTTTGAATTAATATTTTTAAACCCACGTTTTGGCATACGACGGAATAAAGGTGTTTGACCCCCTTCAAATCCTAAACGAACGCCTCCACCTGAACGAGATTTTTGACCTTTTTGTCCACGTCCTGATGTTTTACCATTACCAGATGAAGTTCCGCGTCCAACACGATTGCGAACTTTGCGGCTACCTTCTACTGGTTTTAATTCATGAAGTTTCATAGTCTTGAGCACCTCCTTAGACAAGATAATTTAATTAAATTTCTTCAACGCTAACTAAATGTGAAACGGTGTTAATCATTCCACGAATCGCTACGTTATCAGGTTTTATTACTGTACTTTGCAATTTAGTAAGTCCTAACGCTTTAACTGTGTCACGTTGATTTTGTTTACGTCCAATTACAGAGCGTTTTAAAGTAATTTTTAATTCAGCCATCGTAATCCTCCTTAACCAACTAAATCTTCAACAGATTTGCCACGTAACTCAGCAACTTCGTTTGCACGTTTTAATTGCTTCAAGCCTTCAACAGTTGCACGAACAACGTTGATTGGTGTGTTTGAACCTAATGATTTACTTGTCACATCTGCGACACCTGCAAGTTCAAGTACGGCACGAACTGGTCCGCCTGCTGCAACTCCAGAACCTTCTACGGCAGGTTTCATTAAAATACGTCCGCCTGAAAATTGACCAATAACTTCGTGAGGAAGTGTTGTGCCAACCATAGGAACTTCAATTAAATTTTTCTTTGCATCTTCAATTGCTTTACGAATTGCTTCAGGTACTTCTTGAGCTTTACCGGTACCAAAGCCAACGTGACCATTTTTATCACCAACAACTACCAGAGCCGCAAAGCGTAGACGACGCCCACCTTTAACAACTTTAGTAACACGATTAATCGAAACAACACGTTCTTCTAAAGATTTAGCATCAATATTGAATACCATGTGTGGTTTTCCTCCTTCTTATTAAAATTCTAATCCATTTTCGCGCGCTGCTTGAGCAAGTTCTGCGACACGTCCATGATAAAGGTATCCTCCACGGTCGAAGACCACTACTTTGATACCTTTTTCTTTCGCACGTTCTGCTACTAACTTACCAACAAGCTTAGCTTGTTCTGTTTTTGTTCCACCTGAAATTTCTTTATCCAAGGTAGAGGCACTTGCTAGCGTCACACCCGCTACGTCATCAATAACTTGCGCGTAGATGTGTTGGTTTGAACGAAAAACATTCAAGCGTGGGCGCTCAGCAGTACCAGAGATACGGTTACGAACACGATTATGACGTTTCTTACGTGTCTTATTTTTATCTGGTTTTGTAATCACAATTTTCACCTCTTATAATTTTCGTACTAAATCTTGCTTGTCAGCTAATTTAGTACTCTTTACACAATAAATTGTTTAACACACTTTCATTGCTCTACTCGGGATTTTTAAAGTATCCCAGAAACTTTTAGGTAATGTCGAATAACTCGTTTTATAACTAGTAGATAGTCAAGCAAAAATATTGCTAGTGACTATTTACCAGTCTTACCTTCTTTACGACGAACATATTCCCCAACATAGCGAACACCTTTTCCTTTATAAGGTTCTGGTGGACGTAGTGAGCGAATGAAAGCTGCAACTTCGCCGACAACCTCTTTGTTAATTCCTTTTACTGAAATTTGTGTAGCGGCCGGTACTTCAAATTCAATACCAACTGGCGCTTCAACTTCATCAGGATGAGATTTTCCTAAGCTCAATACCAATTTTTTACCTTTTAATTGTGCCCGGTAACCTACCCCGATCATTTCAAGATCCTTTTTAAATCCTTCGGTAACACCGACAACCATATTGTTGAAGTTTGCACGTGTTGTTCCGTGGATTGTCTTCATCTCTTTGCTATCGTTAGGGCGAACAAATGTAACTTCGTTGCCTTCGATTTTCAATTCAATGTCACTACTAAAAGCACGAGTTAATTCCCCTTTAGGACCTTTTACAGTAATTGTATTGTCTTTATTTTCAATGGTTACACCTGCAGGTAAAATAACTACTTTATTACCAATACGACTCAATTTGGCACCTCCTTTATTTAAAAATTCTTACCATACGTAAGCAATTACTTCGCCACCAATGTTGCGCTCGCGTGCTTCTTTATCTGTCAACAAGCCCTCAGAAGTAGAGATAATTGAAATACCTAAACCATTTAATACTTTAGGCACATCATCTGCCTTCACATAGGCACGCAAACCTGGTTTTGAAATACGTTTGATGTTAGTGATAACACGTTCACCATCGCGACTATATTTTAAAAATACTCGGATGATGCCTTGTTTATCATCTTCTATATACTGAGCATCCTTGATGAAACCTTCTTTTTTCAAGATTTCAGCGATGTCACGTTTGATTTTAGATGCTGGAACTTCTAACACATCATGCTTTACTTGATTCGCATTACGGATGCGAGTTAGAAAATCTGCAATTGGATCTGTCATGACCATTTGAGTGATAACCTCCTTTATTTTTTCAATCTTCTTTGCTACATAATCACAAAAGTGACTGCAAATATTGTCTTACCAGCTTGCTTTCTTCACACCTGGAATTTGACCTTTATGTGCTAATCGACGGAAATTAATCCGGCTCATACCAAATTTACGCATATATGCATGCGGACGTCCGTCAATCAAATCACGATTTTTAACGCGGTTTGGATTGGAGTCTACAGGTAATTTGGCTAAGGCAGCGTAATCACCCTTCGCTTTTAACTCACGTCGTAAATCTGCATATTTTGCAACTAATGCTTTTTGTTTTTCAAATTTTGCGATTTTAGATTTTTTCGCCATTAAGTTTTGCCTCCTATTTTACTTTTGGAATGGCATACCTAACCCTGCTAATAATTCGCGAGCTTCCTCATCTGAATTAGCAGTAGTTACGATAACAATATCCAAACCACGAACTTTATCAACCAAATCATAATCAATTTCAGGGAAAATCAATTGTTCCTTCACACCCAAAGTGTAGTTCCCACGTCCATCGAAAGCTTTTTTGCTCACGCCATGAAAATCACGTACACGGGGCAAAGAAACAGATACTAACTTATCTAAGAATTCATACATTCTCACGCCGCGCAAGGTAACTTTTGCACCGATAGGCATCCCTTCACGCAAACGGAAGCCAGCGATTGATTTCTTAGCTTTTGTAATTAAAGGTTTTTGACCTGAAATTAGACTTAATTCATTAACAGCTTTTTCTAAGTTCTTAGAGTTAGATACGGCATCCCCGACACCCATATTAAGTACAATCTTTTCTACTTTAGGAACTTGCATGACTGAAGTATAATTAAACTTTTCAATCAAAGACTTTGTTACTTCGTTTTTATATTTTTCTTTTAAGCGATTAGCCAACTCTTTTGCCTCCTTTCTGAATTACTTATCTAAATTTTCACCAGATTTTCTGTTAAAGCGAACCTTTTTATCATCTTCAACTTTATAACCAACACGGCCTGCAACTCCATTTTTATCTAACACTTGCACGTTAGAGGCATGGATAGGTGCTTCTTTTTCAACGATACCACCTTGAGGACTTTGAGCATTGGGTTTTTGATGTTTTTTAACGATATTAACGCCTTCGACAACAACTTTGTTTTGTTTCACTAAAACTTCTAAAACAACACCTTCTTTGTTTTTGTCTTTTCCAGCGATGATTTTAACTTTATCGTTTTTCTTGACAAACATGAATGAATAACCTCCTTTAAGCTCAATGACAACCATCATCTGATCTCTTAAACATCAGTCTAATTAGATAAATGATTAATTGTACATCTATTTATAATACTTCTGGTGCAAGCGAAACAATTTTCATGAAGTTTCCTTCACGTAATTCACGAGCAACAGGGCCGAAAATACGTGTCCCACGTGGACTCTTATCATCACGAATGATGACTGCTGCATTTTCATCAAATTTGATATATGAACCGTCTGGACGACGAGCGCCAGATTTCGTACGTACGATTACAGCTTTAACGACATCACCTTTTTTAACTGCTCCACCAGGAATAGCTTGTTTCACTGTTGCAACAATAATATCCCCAATATTTGCAGTTTTACGACCTGAGCCACCCAAAACTTTAATGGTTAAAATTTCACGCGCACCAGAATTATCGGCAATTTTCAAACGACTTTCTGCTTGGATCACTAGTGTGTCCTCCTTTCATTTCAACTGTATTGTTTAAATTAGATAATTACCGCTTTTTCAACGATTTCTAATAAGCGAAAACGTTTTGTAGCAGATAATGGACGAGTTTCCATGATACGCACGATGTCACCAGTTTTTGCTTCATTGTTTTCATCATGTGCTTTGTATTTTTTAGAATAGTTTAATCGTTTACCGTAGATTGGGTGGTTTTTCTTAGTTTCAACGACAACTGTGATTGTCTTATCCATTTTGTCAGAAACAACACGGCCTTGGTAAACTTTACGTTGATTACGTTCAGTCATACTAAATGAATTCTCCTTCCATTACCTTATTTTGCTTCGCGCAAAACAGTTTTTACGCGCGCAATTGTTTTACGTACAGTTTGAATACGTGCAGTATTTTCTAATTGACCTGTTGCCAATTGGAACCGTAAGTTGAACAATTCTTGTTTTAATTCAGCTTCTTTGCCGACAAGCTCTTCAGTAGATAAACCACGAAGTTCTGTTACAGTATCTTTAGCCTTCATTTGATTCACCTGACCTCTCACGTTTTACAAATTTAGTTTTGACGGGTAATTTGTGAGATGCAAGACGAAGCGCTTCGCGCGCAATTTCTTCTGAAACTCCTGCAATTTCAAACATAATCTTACCACGTTTAACTGGTGCTACCCAGCCTTCAGGGGCGCCTTTACCAGAACCCATAC
>JAISYB010000104.1 GCA_031270215.1 Streptococcaceae bacterium
AATGCCTTGAAGTCCTCCAAGATAGAGAACCATAATAAAACCGATATCCTTCCAAACAGATGTAATAATAATAGCGATCATAGCTGTTTTCGAGTCTGTCAACCAGTTTGGCCCAGCTATCCCAAATAATGAGATAAAATAATTAATAAGACCATAGGTTGGATTAAATAACCATTTAAATACTAAAGATACTGCAACCCAGCTTGTCACAACTGGAAGGAAATAAATCCCCCTAAATACCGTTCTCCCCCTAAGCTTAGAATTAAGGAATAACGCAATCATCAAACCAATTATCATTACACATGGTAAATATCCAAGAATAAATGTAATCGTATTTTTTAATGATGTCCAAAACGTTGGATCTTTAAACAAGTCTGTATAATTTTTAAAACCAATAAATTTCATTGGATTCAACAAGTCCCAGTCGGTAAAACTAATTCCTAATGAGTAAATAATAGGACTTGCGATGAATAACAAAAATCCAATCAAGCTAGGAGCTAAGAATAACAGCACCCAAAGCAGATTGTTCTTTTTTGAACCAACCATCATAACCTCCTTTTGTTAGTTTAATCATCATAGCCTCCTTTCACTAGTTTAACCATCATAATCTCCGTTTTTTTAGTTAAACCAACAAAATGATATTACGTTGGTTTAACGTTAAACTTGTTGCAGTTATAATTGTAACCGGTTTTCATTTTGCTGTCAAGCTCTCTACCAAAAAAAGTTGAGCTCCTCAGCTCAACTTTTTTACAGATTCTCTTTTTACTAGCTCAGTAGCTAGGGTTTCCACTCTTCCCATATTACCATCAACCAACTCCAATAGTAATGACAACGCAATTCTACCCTTCGTTTTCTGATGTATTTTCACTGTCGTCAATCCTGGGTTAATAAAATTCAACATGGGAATATCATCGTGACCGACCACTGAAATTTCTGGGAATCGATTAAGCAAAAGCAATGCTAGCGTGTCCGAGCTTGCCACAATCGCAGTTATTTCTTCAGGTAAATCAGACATGCTTGGCACTTCTGCCTCTTCAACCATTATTAATACAGGCTTTGACACAATATCGCAATAGCCTTTATACCGCTCAGTCAATACTGATTTGGTATCATCTTTAAAATGATAACTAACAAATGCAATATGTTCATGACCAAGCGCATTGACATAGCTAGTCAATTTTTGAGTGGCGCTGCGTTCATCAATTTGAACGAACGAATGTTTAATGAAATCTACATCCTGATCATTTACTTGCGCATCAATATAGCAAACAGGAACCTGTATCAAATCATCAAAGCGCTTAAAGACCTCACTAGTTACACCAACGGCAATAAAGCCTGCAAATTTCCAATTTGACTGAAGCAAAGTTAAATCATCTAATTTCGAAATCGCATGAACCATTACAAAATAACCATTCGTCTTTGCGACCTGTTCAATTCCCGATAAAACCCGCGCCACAAAAGGATTTGAGAACTTAATATTATTTTCTCTTGAATAGTATACAAGACCAATCAACCTAGACTTCGCACCACGCAATCCCGCAGCATTTTGGTTAATCGTATAGTTATATTTCTTAAGTAATACGCTCACTTTTTCAATTGTATCGGCTGACACCTTTTCGGTTTTGCCGTGTACAACATTGGAAACCGTCATTGCTGACACGCCTGCTTCAACAGCTATTTCTTTTAATGTTGTTTTCTTCATTCAAAAAACTTCCTTAATTTTTTCCTAAATATATCATTATCCTCAAAGAAAGTCTAGGTTAACAGATTTCTTATTTCAAGCGGCGATTTTGAGTCGCACCAACAGCAACTGCTTTTGCTCAGCCGACAGGACTGCCGAATACCGAGAGCGATCCGCCCAATTTCAAAAGTAGCTCGGCGGTTTCACGACTACTACTGTTATCCTCAATACAGAGCGATAGCTCATAAAAATTGTAATTTCAGAAACGATTGAGCGTAAGTTTTACCTAAACAAAAATAACTTAGCTGGTTAGCTTTAATAACTGGCGTTTTTTTGGTAAAATGCAAGTTGCAGATAAAACAGACAAGATAATTGAGTATAAGGAGAATATTTTGACAAAAAAAAATGATTGGTTACTGCGATTAATCAAAGGCATGATTATTGCATTAGGGTTTATTTTACCCGGCATCTCTGGCGGAGTATTGGCAGCCATCTTGGGAATTTACGAGCGAATGTTAAGCTTTATGGCACATCTTACAAGGAACTTCAAGGAAAATATCCTCTTCTTTCTTCCGGTTGGGATTGGTGGTATTTTAGGGATTGGGTTATTATCACGCCCACTTGAATTTTTACTTGAACATTATCAGGTGATTGTTCTATGGGGATTTGCCGGAGCAATTATTGGTACATTCCCCTCATTAATTAAGGAATCAACGAAGAAAAGTCAGCGTGATCGCTTGGATATTATCTGGTTTGTTGCTACTGCAATCATCGGCGGACTATTCCTATATTTTCTACCACAATTATTTGGCACATTACCTGCTAATTTTGCAAGCTTTATATTAGCTGGTGCATTGATTGCCCTCGGTGTACTTGTTCCTGGACTTAGCCCGTCAAATCTACTGTTAATTCTTGGACTTTACTCACCAATGTTAAATGGCTTTAAAAGCTTTGACATCACTGGCGTATTTTTACCAATCGCCATAGGTGGTATGGCTGCTATGCTAATCTTTTCTAAAACAATGGAGTATTTATTAGAAGCGCAGTATTCTCGCGTTTACCATTTCATTCTAGGATTGGTAATCGCTTCAACCGTTTTGATTTTAATTCCGAATCAATCAGCTGCGGAAAGTATTTCATACACTGATGTGACTGGTATAACGATTGTTTTAAGTGTCATTTTTTGCCTACTCGGTATCTTTTTAGGCAGTTGGATGAGCCGTCTGGAAGAAAAATACAAGTAATAAATATCTCAAAAAAGCAACGTAGTGACTAGGTTTTACCCTTATCATTAGGTTGCTTTTTCATTTATTAAATTTAGTAAGTAATGCTTTCAGTCAATAGCTCAAGACTTGCTGCGGTTGTTTGATAAACTTTCTTACCCTCCTGCCATGTCAGTGTAAACGTTGGTTTTACCGAATTGCTTAAATTAATCGAGAACTCAACTCGAGTATCAATCGGCAATTTTTCCTGCAATGCCAAAAGGTTAGGAAGCAAGGTTTCATTTGCATATTTTTGGATGTCATCTGACGTATTGCCTTTCAGACTAACTGTCCAATCATTGTTGGTGAATATTAATGATTTGGCTTTTTTAGTTGCGCTGTAAGTTGCCGCCTGATCATTATTTAACTGAATTGCCTTACCTGAAATGCTTGGAGAAATGATTGATGCCAATGCTGCTGCTGCTGTATCAAAAGTTTTCTTTTGTTGTGAAATCTTAATCGTATCTAATGACTTAAAGTCCACTTGGTATTGGTTAGCATCCCCTGTAAGCTGATAGCTAAAGTCCGAAAGATTTGGTAAGCCAAAGACTTCTCCATTCAAGTCCTTTTCCAGCTGAAGCTGTGCCTTTCGGATTGCCAAAGCATTTTTTTGAACAGGATCTGCGCGCTTAATGATTAATTGATTGCCTCTATAGATTAAATTACTGGTTAAACCATTCCAAGCAATCAAATCATCTAAGGAAATATCATGACTTGCTGCTATTTCTGAGAGCGTGTCGCCCGATTGAACCGTGTATAATGTATCAATCGTTGCCGCTTCTTCGGCTTCGGTAATCACAGGTCTTTCAAACTCTCTAACAATCAACGGCTGCTCAACCTGCAATAAATCAGAGGACAGTTGATTCATGCTCATTAATTCTTCAACCGTCGTATGGTAATTTTCAGCAATTTTTGAGAGATTATCTCCGGCTTGAGTTGTGTAGATTTTTTTAACTACATTGACTTTAACTAGCGAAGCCGTCGCCGTATCAAAGCGAGTCAAATCATACAAATCAATCACCGCATTTAAGGTATCATTATAGGTCAAACTTGTTGCATATAAACCGGTTAAAGCTTTTGTTGCATCCTGATAGGTTGGCGCTGAAGATTTTCTGGCATTTGCATATAAGTTTGTTGACAATAATGCTGCATAATCCTCTAGTGACTCCTGATAACTTGGATAACTTCTAAAATCAGCGGTAATTGTAATGTATTGCCCACTACTCTCCTGCTCCTGAGTTGGCATACTAACTGATTGACCTTGATAATTTCCTTTAATCCCAAATAAATTGTAATAGGGTATCCTCGCCAGAGCACTTGTCCCATTCGCACTTTCAATCAGTGCTTGGGCAATCATTACCGAAGCATATAAGTCATGCTGTTGAGCCAAATCGGCAGCTACCGGTGCAATCTCATCAATAAAGCTATTACCTGTTTTGATTTGATTTGCATCTGCTAAGATAGTATTACTTCCATCCTTTTCGTCTGCTTTCATCCGTACCGTAGACAGCACGAAGTTTGAAAAAACACTTGCTAAAACAACTGAAGTTAGTCCTCGTTTAGTCAATTGTTCACGTTTTTGGATGCTTTTTTGCTTGCGAATTTGTTTTCTTGGTGTATAGTTTTTTGCCACGCTAAATCATTCCTTATCTTTAGTTTTTATCTTATGCGCTTTACTTATATTCTCTAAAATATTCGAGAATTTAGCCCGAAATAAGCATGATTAAATACATATGTCATTAGTATACTAAATTTTTACATATTTTACTTGCTTTTAGCTTAAAAAAAATTATATTTTATTTATTGTTTATCCAAAAAATAAAAAATGGATGAATCAAATGATTAAATAAGTAAACGAAATTCAGATAGAATTAGAAATTTCGAGCGCTAAAATAACATCTAGGAGTAGTAGATTTTCTGCTTGATTTTTTACTCAAGAAAACGACAGCACGTATGAACGTCCTGCCGAGTTATTATTAGATATCAATCGTTGAGTATTTGGCATTTTCTTCAATAAAATCACGCCTCGGCTCAACCTTATCTCCCATTAGCATTTCAAAAATATCGTTTGCTTCTTTGGCGTCTTCAACGTGAACACGTGCCATTGTTCTGTGCTCCGGATCCATTGTCGTATCCCAAAGCTGATGATCATCCATCTCTCCAAGACCTTTATAGCGCTGCACAATCGGTTTAGGATTATTGGATAATTCACTTAGAACTTGCTTTAAGTCTTCCTCTTGCTTTTCTCCGGGCTGGATATAGGTAATATTTTTCCCCTGTTTTACGCCATAGATCGGTGGCTGAGCGATATAGACATACCCAGCTTCAACCAATGGGCGCATATAGCGATAGAAAAGCGTGAGTAACAATGTCCTGATATGTGCACCATCAACATCGGCATCGGTCATGATCACTAACTTGTGATAACGTGCCTTTGAAACTTCATAGTCTGCCCCAAACCCTGTCCCCATTGCTGTGAAGAGCGAGCGGATTTCCTCATTAGCCAGAATTTTATCCATTGATGCTTTTTCAACGTTTAATATTTTACCACGGATTGGCAAAATAGCTTGAAATTCACGATTACGCCCTGATTTTGCTGAGCCACCCGCTGAATCTCCTTCGACGATAAATAGCTCTGTTTGCGTTGGATCATTGCTAGAGCAGTCTGCTAACTTACCTGGCAGATTGGAGATTTCTAAGCCTGATTTCTTACGTGTTACCTCACGTGCTTTCTTTGCAGCAAGCCTTGCCTTGCTCGCTAAAATTCCTTTTTCGACAATCTTGCGTGCAACCTTTGGATTTTCCAGCAAAAATTTGATAAATGCTTCGCTGAACAGACGATTAGTAATCCTCACAACCTCAGAATTTCCTAGCTTCGTCTTAGTTTGTCCCTCAAACTGCGGATTTGGGTGCTTAACAGAGATGACTGCCGTTAAGCCCTCACGCACATCATCACCTGTTAGATTATCCTCGTTTTCCTTTAATAGCTTGTTTTTCTTCGCATAATCATTGATAACACGTGTCAATGCAGTCCGAAATCCCTGCTCATGCGTGCCGCCTTCATGCGTGTTGATATTATTGGCAAAGCTTAAAACAGTATTGTGATAATCATTGGTGTATTGCATGGCAACTTCAACGATTACCCCTTCCATTTCACCATCGGTATAAATTGCCGGTTCAAATAAAACGGTCTTTTTATCATTGATAAATTCGACATAGCTTTGAATCCCGCCTTCGTAGTGATAGTCAAGCCTTTTTGGCGCTTCTTCCCGCAAATCACTGATTGAAATCTTCAAGCCGCGATTAAGAAAGGCTAATTCACGGATACGTTTAGCTAATTTATCGAAATCAAAAACGGTTGTTTCTGTAAAAATTTCTTCATCTGGAGTAAAACGAACCTTTGTACCATGGATTTCAGTTGCTCCAACTTCCTTCAAATCTGCAACCACTACGCCACGACGATATTCTTGATAATATTCCTTACCTTGTTTATAGACATTGACCTTAAGACTGTTCGATAACGCATTAACAACTGACGAGCCAACACCGTGTAAGCCACCTGAAACCTTGTAGCCACCACCGCCAAATTTACCCCCAGCGTGTAGCACTGTAAAAACAGTTTCAACAGCCGGACGACCTGTTTTTTCTTGAATATCAACAGGAATACCGCGACCATCATCAATGACGGTGATTGAATTATCCTTTTCAATAAAGACTTCGATATGTGTGGCAAATCCTGCCAATGCTTCATCAATCGAGTTATCAACAATTTCCCAGACTAAATGATGCAGCCCTTCTGAGCTTGTCGAACCGATATACATACCAGGACGCATTCTTACCGCTTCTAAGCCTTCTAAGACTTGAATCTGACTAGCATCATATTCCTGTGCTAACTGCGCTTGTGTTTTTTTATCTTCAGACAAAATATAACTTCCTCCTTGACAATGAAAATAGCGATAAATCGCTAATGTACTGCTATAATTATACCATTTTTAGAAAGAAAAACAAAGGCAGCGTTCGTCTAAGTATATTCAAGAGAAAAACAGCCTGCCAAAAAAACTGACACACTGCTTTTGCTTTAAAACGCCTGAAAATAGAAGTAAGCGACATTTTTCAATGCTTGCGCTAGGAAACTACTTCGCTAAGAATTAGTTTCCACCAAGCATGCCTAGTCACGTCCCCTAAATCAGCCGCAATTGACATTAAGATAATTTACTGCCTAGATTGATAAATTCTGTCACAATATTTTCAACGGTAAAGCCATATTCTTCAAAGACTTTATCTCCCGGAGCGCTAGCACCGTATTTGTCAACGCTAATCGTCGCACCGAAAAGTCCGACATATTTGCCCCAGCCATAGCTGGTTCCTGCTTCTATTGCGATACGCTTACTGACCTCCCGTGGAAGTACTGCCTCCTGATAATCCTCAGCTTGCGCCTCAAATAAATCAAAGCTTGGCAAGGATACCACACGGACGTGCTTATCTTGTTGCTTTAATGCCACCTGTGCATCAAGCGCTAGCTTAACCTCGCTACCAGTTGCAATCAATATCCCGTCTAGAGTGCCTTGCGCTTCACTAACAATATAACCACCCTTTGGCACATTTTGGCGCGCATTTTCCATTGTTCCTTCCAGAACAGGTAAATTCTGACGTGTCAAAATAAGTGCGGTTGGCTTATCCGTGGTCTTCATTGCAATCTCCCATGCTGCAACAACTTCATTTCCATCTGCTGGACGAATGACTTGCAGATTAGGAATTGAGCGTAATGATGCTAATTGCTCAACCGGTTCATGCGTTGAACCATCCTCACCTACGGCAATTGAATCATGAGTAAAGACATAGACCACCGGTAATTTTTGAATGGCTGCCATGCGAATTGCCGGTAATAGATAATTTGAGAAGACAAAGAATGTTCCACCATAAACACGTGTGCCGCCATGTAAGGCGATCCCATTCATTGCTGCACCCATTGCAAATTCACGAACGCCAAACCAGATGTTTCGACCAGCATAGTTATCCGCGTCAAAATCTGTTTCCGCTGCAACCATTGTATTGTTTGATGCTGAAAGGTCAGCAGAACCGCCCCAAAAATGTGGAAATTGTGCAGATAATGCTTGAATAACATCCTTTGAGGTCACACGACTAGCAGCTGATGTCCCTAGCTGATAGACAGGTAAATCTGTGATTTCACCAATTTCTTCAGTAAATGCTTGCTTATATTGTGCAGCAAGCTCTGGATAAGCCACTTCATAGCGTGCAAATAGTTCATTCCATGCTTGCTCAGCGCTCTTTCCACGTTGTTGAATTGTTTCCTCAAAGCGTGTTGCAACCTCAGTTGGTACGCTAAATGCCGGATAGCTCCAATTATATTGTTCTTTGGCATAGGCAATGCCTTCGCTACCGAGTGGTGCGCCGTGAACCGCTGATGTGCCTTGGTTTTTCGCACCAAAACCAATAATTGTTTTTACTTCAATCAAAGTCGGCTTGTTCTTTTCTGCCTTAGCACGAGTAATCGCGTCCGCAATCGCAGCTAAATCATTACCGTCTGTCACTAGAATATGCTGCCAGCCATAAGCCTTAAAACGCTCGCCGACATTTTCAGTGAATGACTTTGAAGTTGGGCCATCTAGCGAAATATCGTTAGAGTCATAGAATAAAATCAGTTTGCCAAGCTTTAAATGTCCTGCAAGTGAAGCTGCTTCTTGCGAAACTCCCTCCATTAAATCACCATCTCCATTTAAGGCATAGGTATAATGATCAACAATTTCAAAGCCTGTTTGATTGTAGGTTGCCGCCAAATGCGCCTCTGCCATTGCCAGACCAACGGCATTAGCAATCCCTTGTCCAAGCGGTCCTGTTGTCGCCTCAACGCCATCTGTGTGATTGACCTCTGGATGTCCTGGAGTTTTGGAACCCCATTGACGAAATCCCTTCAAGTCATCTGTTGTCACATCATAGCCACTAAGATGTAGCAGGCTGTATAATAAGGCTGAACCATGTCCAGCAGACAGCACAAAACGGTCGCGATTTGTAAAATTACGACTTGTCTTAGGATTAACCTTTAAAAATTTTGACCATAAAACATAAGCCATTGGTGCAGCACCCATTGGTAAACCTGGATGTCCTGAGTTGGCTTGTTGAATCATATCCATACTAAGTGTACGAATGGTGTTGACTGCTAACTGATCGGTTGTATCGAACATATTAACTCCTAACTTAATTATGATTATCTAAAAACTACCGTCATCCCTAAACCATTTTACTAAACTATTGCATAAATGGCAAACGCTTTACTATTCGACTATAACACTTTATTCTATTATTCTAGCTCTGTACCCGCCTTCAACCGTACCGCCTTTTTATTCCTTGAAGCCTCAATCTTATCAACCAATCCAATAAACAAGTCATCATCAAAGATATTTATTTAAAATACGCTAAAACGAGCTGGAAAAATCTGACTGAAACACTGATAAACCAATCGTAGAGTCTGACCCAAAAATTTCGATTGCCAAATTTATATTTCAAATTGGCGTGTTTATCAAAAATCATAAGCCCACTTTTCATTAGTAATATGGCTTGAACAATTATATTCTAACTTAAGGAAAAGTTCTTTGATATAACAAGTGTTACCCACTCGCATAGCAAGCGTTTTTTTGTTTCGCACGCTACGCGAGTTCAACTGACTTAAGTCACTAATCAAAAACAGCGGCGCAGTGGGGGCACTGACCGCTATAATATTTATTATTTTATTGTGACATCAGCCTTAGACTGCTTTAGTGAGATAAATGCTCCCCCTTGAAATTAAGCTGAAATATCTTGAAATATGTAGTGCTATTTTCAGACATTCCTTCTTAATTCCCAGAAGATTCCCTTTGTTTTAAGCTCATCAGCTACTCGTTTTTATTTTCTTTCTTTGCTGCTCTTGCTGCTCGTCTAGCGGCACGCCTTGCTTCTGCTTCCGGATCCTTGACTCGTTCTTTTTTGACGCGCGGGACAGCTAAAGTGCTCGCTGCTTCATCTACATTTGCCGCTTTATCCCAGCGCCTTTGGATTTTTTCCAAATCGCCTGAAAGGGTTGCATAGTTGATAAATCGTCGTTTAGCATCAGCAACTGTTTTATCATACATCTCATCGGCAATGTCTGGGTGTACACGTTTTAAGCCATTAAAACGGACTTGCTTGGCAAAATAATCCTTCATCTTATCAAATTCTGGGCGTTTGAAATCCAAAGTCATTGGTGATTTGCCAAGAGAAGCAAGCTGTGGATTATAACGATATAAGCTCCAAAAGCCAGTGTTGACTGCTTCTCTTGCCTCATCTAATGTATTACCCATACCACCTTTTAAACCGTGTGAGATACATGGTGTATAAGCAATAATGATAGATGGTCCTGGATATTTCTCTGCTTCTTCAAAAGCCTTGATTGTCTGCATTGGATTTGCACCACTGGCGATTTGAGCGACATAAACATTGCCATAGGTCATCGCCATCATTCCTAAATCTTTTTTAGCTGCAAATTTACCGTTCGCTGCAAATTTGGCAACTGCGCTCATCGGTGTTGCTTTAGAAACTTGACCACCGGTATTTGCATAGACCTCATTATCCATTACTAAGATATTAACATCAGCACCACTGGCAATGACGTGATCAATCCCGCCATAACCAATATCATATGCCCAGCCATCTCCTCCGATAATCCATTGTGACGGCTTAACCAATAAATCTTTTTTCTGATTAATTGCCTGTAAATCCTCGGAAAACGGTAATTCCTCAGCTAAAGCTGCTTTTAATTTTTCTGCGCGTTGACGTGTACCATCACTTTGATCCTTATGTATAATCCAATCCTCAAGAAGTTGAGCAAGCTCTGTTGAAATCTCTCGCTTTTGAATGACTTCAGCAATCTGTTTGGCAAGATGATCCCGCTTTTGCTTGCTTGCGATATAAATACCGTAGCCAAACTCTGCATTATCTTCAAAAAGTGAGTTGCTCCACGCAGGCCCTTGCCCAAGAGCGTTGGTCGTATAAGGTGTGACCGGTGCAGAGCCACCATAGATTGATGAGCAACCTGTTGCATTTGCCATAACCATTCTATCGCCATACATTTGGGTTAATAACTTGATATAAGGTGTTTCACCACAGCCTGCACAAGCGCCTGAAAACTCAATTAATGGCTTATTAAATTGATAATGAAGCAAAGTTCCCGGCTTAGCTGGGTTTTCCTTTTGACGCAGGGTCATTGCAAACGCCCAATTCATCGCCTCTTCCTTCATTGCCTCATAAGACTTCAATTCTAATGCCTTGCCCTTTGCCGGACAAGCTGCAACACAAAGACCACAGCCGGTGCAATCCTCAACAGAAACTTGAATCCGATACTTTAAGCCTTCTACTCCACGCATTTCCTTGACGATAAAGCCCTCCGGTGCATCGGTCAATTCATCGTCCTCAGCAAGAAATGGTCTGATTGCTGCGTGTGGACAAACGAAGGCACATTCATTACATTGTGTACATCTATCAGCATTCCATTCGGGAACCTGTAGCGCAATGCCACGCTTCTCAAATGCCGTTGTTCCAACAGGCATGTCGCCTGTTTGCATATTATTATCAATCAAATCCCCGACTGATAAGCTATCGCCCTCCTGCGCATTGACTGTATTGACAATCTTAAAAACATATTTTTGTCTAGCGTCAGTACCTGAAAAGTGCGCAGTAGCCTTTAGCGGTAATTCCGTTTTTAACCAGCTCTCAGGCACATCAACCTTATGAAGCGCTGTAATACTATCCTCAATTGCTTTGACATTAGCT
>JAISYB010000116.1 GCA_031270215.1 Streptococcaceae bacterium
GTGAAATCTCAGAAATGTGGATTAAACCATCAACACCACCTAGGTTGATGAAAGCGCCGAAGCTAGTTAGACGTGCAACCGTTCCTTCAACTACTTCGCCTTCTTCTAACGCATCATAAGCAAGCTCACGTGCTGCTGCTTTTTCAGTTTCAACAATTGCCCGACGGCTCAAGATGAAACGATTATCTGTTGGATTAACTTCGACAATCTTAGCATCAAACTCACTACCAACATATGATGAGAAGTCAGAAATGAAATGATCATCTACTAATGATGCCGGAATAAAGCCACGAAGCTCGCCATATTGAACGGATAAACCGCCCTTGACCGCCTTAGTTACCACTACATTGACTATTTCGCCTTCCTTACCAACTAAAGTTTCCCACGCCTTACGCGCTTCAAGACGTTTTTTAGAAAGCAAAAAGCCTGCTGAACCACTGTCCTTTTCAACAATTGGACGAATGACCAATAGTTCTAATTCTTCTCCGACCTTGATGAAATCATTAATGTTTTCATCTTTATTGTTAGTCAGCTCTCTTAAAGTCAATACACCTTCAACACCTGTACCGACAATAGAAACAGTTGCTTGATCAGACTCAATAGACAAGACCTGACCCTTAACAACATCTCCAACCTTAACTTCTTCTACACTGTTTAATAACTCTTCAAATTCTGACATTTAAATATTTTCCTCCTTGGCAACATCAACCTCACTGGATAGCAAAGTCATTGTTTTGATAATACCAAATTATCATACAAAAATAAAGCGATTTACACAAAAAAAAACAAAATCTTATCTTAAATTAAGCAGGTTTTAGATTTTTGGAACGTAATTGTCCACAAGCAGCATCAATATCTGTCCCATGTTCCTGCCTGATAACGCAATTAATTTTATTTTTTTTCAAAACATCATAGAACGCTAAAACATCTGCTTTGCTTGATCTAGCGTATTGGTCATGCTCAGAAACCGGATTATAGGGAATGAGATTGACATAGGCAAGTTTTTTCTTATCTTGTAATAATGCAGAAAGCTCCTCAGCATGCTCAATGCGATCGTTGACGCCGCTCAGCATAATATATTCAAATGTTACTCTGCGATTCGTCACATCAACATAGTAATCAATCGCTTCAAACAGCTTCTCAATTGGAAAGCTTCGATTAATTCGCATGATTGAAGTTCTGACCGTATTGTTTGGCGCATGTAGTGAGATAGCTAGATTGACTTGCATATCATTTTGGGCAAATTCACGAATTTTTGGTGCTAATCCGCTCGTCGAAACGGTGATATGTCTTGCCCCAATCGCTAAACCTAAATCGTCATTAATCACGTGCAGAAAATCAATTAGATTGTCATAATTATCAAAAGGTTCTCCAATCCCCATCACAACCGCATGACTGACACGTTCATTATGCCCACGCTTGTCAAAGTAGCTTTGAACCATCATGATTTGCGCAACAATCTCCCCTGCGGTTAAATCACGCTGCTTTTTCAATAAACCACTCGCACAAAAAGTACAGCCGATATTACAGCCGACCTGAGTTGTCACACAGACGGATAATCCATACTTTTGCCGCATCAAGACTGTTTCAATCAACATGCCGTCAGGTAATTCAAATAAATATTTGACCGTGCCATCGCTTGCTTCTTGCACAACCTGCTGTGTTAATGGATTAAGCAGAAAATTTTCTTCCAAAAGAGCAATCGTCCCCTTAGAAAGATTAGTCATTTCTTCAAACGACTGAACCCGCTTGCGATAAAGCCACTCCCATACCTGCGTTGCCCGAAATTTCTTTTCATCATGCGCTAAAAACCAGTCGATTAATTGTGTCCGTGTTAAACCATAGATTGATTGTTTCATTTTTACCTCTGTCTTTCTGGAACTCATTTACTGCAATAGCTCGAAGCTGGAGAGTGACCCAAAAGTCGCACCTAGTTTAATGTTCGTGATTACACGGAGAACAATCAGTGCCGACTAGTCAGCACCTAAGAGAAACCCGCTAAGGCACGTTGCCACTAGCTTTTAACTTCGTTTGCCTGGAAAATAGATAAATTTCCGAACATTGGTGAATGAAATGCCCGCAATTTCCTAATTGCTACGTCGTTAAACGCTGCTGTCCCACCTTCTTACTTCTAATTTTTTTGTACGTGATAGATGAAAGCCAAGTGTGTCAACTAGAAAAGCGAAAATTTTTCAAATATTTGCCAAGCAAAGCTCCTCAATTTTCCCGTCTTCTGCATCGCCAAACGCCGCTTCTTGAGTATCCTTCGGCAGATTGATGACTTGCCCCGGTGTAATCTCATCTCCAACATAGCTACCGTCACTATTCCAAATTGTTGGATTTGCAACATATAAATCGTCTAGACCAATCTCGTTTGCAGCCGCAATTGAATATGCCGTGTCGCCGGCTTGAATGGTGTAGGTAGGAGTTTCGGATACCGCGCTTTCAGCTGGAACTACGGAAACACTCATTGGTGTAACCTCAGCTGACTTGATCTCTTCAGCATTCTGCCACTTGTGCTGATAAAATGTCTTAAACTCTGGACTACTGCGCATAAGTATAACACTAAACACTGGCAAAATAACAGCTAAAAAGCCTAAGATAATCTTAAAATGACGTGAAAAATAATTAAGACTATGTTTGCTATCTAATTACGTTAAAAAAACGTTCTAGAAAGGGCGCTACATTATAACATGGCACAATAACTGTTATCGTTCGTTCAAAAATGCTAAACATGGCTCAACTCCTCGTCAACTCTGCCTTTTTCATTCTCACATAGATTTTAACATTTGTCTAGACAAACTATTAAAAAATGCTGCGAGAATAACGTGATTTCAAGCCTATTTCAGCTCTTGTAGCACCTTTTATTCTCATAGTCCACAGAGTTCTTGGTATGTCCGTTTTGAAGTTAACAAAGTCAAACGGCATTCACCTCACCTCTTAAAAAAGATGATTGATGAATACCGTCTAAGTTAAAAAGATCTCTTATCATTAATTGTACGCTGTATTACCTTAGTTAGCTAAATTTAAGATTTGCTTTTAATCAAAACATCGCCAACTGCCATATCCACCGAAGCGCCTAATTTTAATACATCAGACCCAGAAACAGGCACCACGTTTAAAGTCACATATGTCCTGCCAGCCTTTAAACCAGCCCCCTTTTCGTTACTTAGTCTTGAATATTTACCGATTACATCAAAACCAGTAGTTATTCTAAAAACTATTTTCGACGAAGACCTAGCATCTGTATATGCTATTACATAGTTTGTACCAACTCCTATCAATTTTTCAGTAGCTCCCGATCTGATGAACCAGCGTATTTTGCTATCGCTACCTTGTAATTGTTGAGATTGAATGTTAATTGCCAATCCCGCATAATTTGTTGATGTTCCTGACTTAGTTATAGTCACCTCTATATTCCTAGGGTTTACGCGCTGTATTATCTGTTCCTGACCATTTAAAAATTTATCAATCCCAATAGCCCCCATGTCTTCAAAACCAGTGACAGTAGATGAAGTTGTTATACCATCCCAGTTTCGTAAAAAGGGATTCTGAGGTTTCTCCTCCTCAATTGATGAAATTTCCCAATCGTCCGCTGTTACCTCTGCTGTATTCTCCTCAGCACTGACATAAGGGATGAATAAAAACATCAAATATCCCAGACAAAAACTCATGACTAACTTTTTCAAACTATAACCCTCCTATCGTTTTAACGTGTTTTAGAGTTGACATGACGACCGTTTTTCTTTGGACGACATTTCAAAAAAACAAAAAATAGACCAATTAAGGCTAATACAACACCTAAAGCAATACAGATAACCCAAATTGACAATTTCTTATCTTCTTTAAAGCCGAAATTTGTCTTTTGTTTTAAAGCAATAGCCTCAGATTTCTCAACTGTAAATTTTTTAGATAGTTGCCAGTGATTTCCTAACCTATCCTGTGCTTCAACTTCTAATAAAAATTTCCCTACCGGTAATATCTTATCTTTGAAATCAAATCTGTAGGCAAATGATGAATTAGGTGCCATATCTCTATCTTCTGCACTGTTTTCAATAATTATTTTCCCAGTTTGCAGATCCGTGATTTTAGCTTTAATATTTAGCTTTGATATATTGATTGCTGCCGGATTTCTAAGCTTGGCACTAACTTCTGTTTTATAGTTCTTGACTTGTTTGTTGACCTTGTCAAAGACAATTTCGGGTTGTACTTCTTTATCTGTTTCACGCAGCACAACTCCCTTAACAAAGCTATAGCGATTAGAGTAGCCTTCTTTGACATTATCGTTGTCAACATTTTTTAAGACATATATCCCGCCTAAAATAATTCCGTCAAAGCTTTTCTTAGGCATCGTTACAAAAATGGGCACTCTCGCCTGTTGCTTAGCTGGCACGGTGATTTGATTATTTTCAATTCGAGCAATGTCAGAAAATTTATACTTTAACGTTGAATCATATGTCTTAATATCTTTTTCCCGCTGCGTATAATCGATAATTCCGTTGTCATTAGTAATTGCTGTATTTAAAGCAATTTCAAATGTTGCTTCCTCATCTGAATCATTCGCAATCAGCACAGCCAATTCAACTTTCTGCTCTGGTTTTAATTTCAAATCATAGTAACTGACATTCGGATTATGCTGAAACTCTGAGCTTTCAATCCCTATGCTATAGCCAACTTCTGAATTTTCCGCTAATCCTTTTGGTGCAATAGCAAACATACCAAAAACAAATAAATTAAAAACAAAATATATCATCTTTTTCATCTTAATAATATTCCCCTACTTTATATAATTTCAAAAAAACAGCATAGAGCTTCCCCCGAAAATTTCACTAAAAATCCGAGGGAAACCACTATTGTCCTGTTCTACTGAATTGTATCACTTAATGTATACTCAATTTTTCCTGTGTAAGTCAATGCTTTAACGCCAGCTTTTTTCACCTGAATTTCAGAAGTTGGGATTGCTGATGACCATGTACCATTAGTATCGCTTTGTCCAAAACAAATTTTATTAGCTGCTGTATAGATGTCTGCTCCAGCCGCTCCTTTTACCTTTTCGCTATCTTTTGTAGCAACACTATCAGCGATTGTTAAGGTAACACTTGTTACCGGTAAAGTATAATTGTTCCCGCCATTGCTGGCTTTTAAGTCGCTCGCCTTTGCTGTCACAGTCCAACCTTCGTCACCACCACGTAAGTCTGTTACCGTAATACCTTCAGTACTCGTACCAGCGATTACATAGTCAGCACTACCGTTACCAGTTGTTGTTGTAGCGAAGACAATGCTTGAAGCCTTGTCTAAAACAAGTCCGCCATTGTTAACATCAATCCCTTCAAATGTAACTGTTGACGTTCCTTCTTTTTTACCATTAGCTCCTTGAACATCTGCTGCAAAAGCGCTTGTACTAGCAACTCCACCCAATACTATTGTAGCTAATAACGTTAAACTTAAAACTGTTTTTTTCATCTTCTTCTCCTTTTTGTTGTTTAAATTTATAATTACACACCTTCGACTGTAAGCCAGTGCGTGACTACCGAATATTTACCTACTGGAATTCCTGTAGGGATTTTTAGAAAAACACTATCTTCTTGCCACTCAAATCGATAATTTCCTCTTTCGCCAGAAGGATTTGCACCTACCTGAGCAACCGTTGTAAAAGCTTGATCATTTATCGTAGCATTGGTAATTTTTACATCGCTCAGCGTCTGACTTGAGCCAAACTCATTGGTAAATTTTGATGTGCTACCTCTTGCATCAAATAACAAATCGACTTCGTCCAAACGCTTTTCCTTATCATTTTCATCAATTTCAAGCTTAGCTTGAAGCTGCCAGTCCTTAACTGTTGTTTCCCGTTCGTCCTCAACTTCAATCACAAAAGGCTCTTGATTTCCAAGATATTCCTCTTTATCTGAAGGTGATATGCTCCCATAATCAATGTCCCTAGGCATTTTTGGGGTTAGATGTCCGACAAATGTTAAAGAAGTTTCGCCACTATACGTCTGTGTCTGTGCAAATACCCCAGCTTGTCTTTGGAAAATCAAAAATCCTAAAGCCACAATGACAAATAGTCCAACGATTAATAATTTTCGTTTTCTACAAAATCTTAAAACCAAAAAAATCAGAATTGCCAAGCCGAACATAATTAAGAAATTTTCTCGCACTTCGCCTGCTATTGGCAACTCACCTTTAGTAACAGGAAGCTTCGCAATTTCAAAATTTAGCGAATGACTAGTACTATTAACGCCTTGCTCTCCGCCTTGTACGATTTTTTGCTGACAGAACAGGAAAATAATAATTATAAAAGGGATAAATCTTCTTTTTTTCATACATCTTCCTTTCTACAGTGCGTCCTGTAAGGTATAAGTGATTACTCCATTGTACTTTCCGGCTTTTTTCGGCGGGTGACTGGTATCTAACTCCAGCACTGCGCTGACTGTGCCACTTTCAGAAAGACCGTTTGTATCGGCTTCACCGTAACAAATTTTATTTGGCTTATCAGATATCTCAACATTCTTTAATCCTCTGACCCAAGACTTAGAAACGATAGTTGAAGTTTGTTTATCGCTAAGCGAAAGCTTAAAACTCTTCATCGCCAATACGTCAGTAGGATCATCTTCTCTAACCAGAGGCGTTGCCTGAGCTAAAACAGTGTAACCACTACTACTACCCCGATAGTCTAACACCTTGATAACACCTGCTGATGATACGCTAATCGTTTTAGCACCAATCTTAGCTTTAGGAAATGAAAATTCAGGGACACTCGTTAGCTGCAAACCGCCTTGATCAGCAGCTACTCCTTCTATCGTAAAATACATACTAATAGGCAGAGCAAATACCTTCCTGATGCCAAGCGAACTACTTATCAAGACACCTATCAAAATAATCGTTATTGTAATTTTCCGCTTCAATTCAACACCTCCTCACAAAAGTTTATCTTGCTGACAAAAACTGATAAATCTTTCCAATCTTCCTTCGTTCTCTCTTCCGAAATATAATAAATCCGTATCCCACCATTTTGTTGTGCCAGAAAACCGCCAACTGGTGTTTCCGAAATAATTAACTGAGTATCAGGCTCCAAGATATCCGTCACTTTAACCTGATTACCAAGGAAATTGCGAATTTCAACTGCTAATTTTGATTGTTTTAAATGCGATTCTTTGGCAATACAGAATATTTTTGGTTTGAATTTAAAG
>JAISYB010000145.1 GCA_031270215.1 Streptococcaceae bacterium
AAAGCGTTGATGAATTTAACTGGCTATTAAAACAAAAGCAGCAAGCATTAGAAGACATGCGTGATGAGCTACAACGAGATTTTCATAGGAAAATGGATGAATATGAGGACTGAAAACAGTTAGTAATTGTATTCGGTCAAATTCTTGGAGTTGCTTGCCTACTACACTTTTCCTTTGTTACGCATAATAGACATCTTGATAATTCAAATCTATACAGAGCAGATAAAATTTGCATGACGATTGGCTGAGGACACTCAGTTAAGATGGATTATTTTTAATATCTATTGTGCATAAACATAAAAAACGGTTGACTATATGCATAATTATGCTATTATTTAAATAGATAAAAGCAATAATCATAAAGGAGATGAAGCAATGAAAAAAATTTTTTTAAGTATCACGCTTGCTCTAATCACTATTGTCGGTTTATCAGCTTGCGGCAAATCAAGTGACAAAAAAGTATCAAGTACAGATACAAAGGTTTTAAATCAAGTTAAAAAGGATGGCAAATTAACCGTTGCAACCTCAGCGGATTTTCCGCCATTTGAGTTTCAGATTTTAAAGGACGGCAAGAATCAAATCATTGGTGCAGATATTGATATGGCGCAAAAAATTGCGGACAAGTTGAACTTGAAGCTAGAAATCCAGAATACAGATTTCAACACTGTTTTAACCTCGCTTCAGGCAGGGAAATCAGACATTGCGATTTCAGGTATTTCTGCTCAGCCAGAACGCCGAAAAACCTTTGACTTTTCAGAAACTTACTACGAATCAGTCAATAAGGTTGTTATCAAAAAGTCTGAGGCTGCAAAGCTTAAGACAATTGCTAGCTTAAAGGGTAAGCAGGTTGGTGCACAAAAGGGCTCAATTCAAGAAAGTATTGTGACCGATCAGCTAAAGAGTAGCGATTTGATTTCGATTGCAAAAATCCCAACGCTAGTTAATGAGCTAAAGAATGGTAAAATCAGCGGTTTGGTGCTAGAAGAGCCGATTGCTAAGGCTTATGTAAATAATAATCCGGATTTGGTTATTGCTGATATAGCACTTAAGTCGTCTACTGATGACGCTTATGCAATTGCCTTGCCTAAGAATTCTGGTAAACTGAAAGTAGAAATTGACGCAGTTATCAAGGAATTAAAAGCAAGTGGTGCGATTGATAAAGCGATTCAGAAGAATTTTGAAATTGCCAATAATCAAAATTAAGCAATTGTTAAAAGGGCGCAACAGTGGCAGCTTGTGACGTAGAAAATGAGTGAATTGATGACATTGCCCGTAAATATTCGGAAATTTGCCTATTTCCTATCCTAATCAATAGCGTTATCTGTTACGAATACTAAAAAAGGTTTGAGGATCTAGATGTCCTAGCCTTTTTTTGCGTAAATTTTGCATTAGAAAATACTTTGATGTAGACTGAAATAGAGGTGATAAGATGGGAGAATTGTTGAAATTTAAGCTGATAATCGCAAGTGCTATTTTAGCACTGTTTTTTAATTTTGGACTTGGCTTACCTGTCTTAGCTTTTGTCACTGTGGCGATAGTTGGCGGCTTGCTTTGCTTTTTCATGTTATTTGAGATGTTTAAAACGATTCGCTCTGGCAGCTTTGGTGTGGATATTTTAGCTGTGACAGCGATTTTTGCAACACTTGCGCTTAAGGAATATTGGGCAAGTCTGATGATTTTAATCATGCTGACAGGTGGCGACGCGCTAGAAAATTATGCCACGCAAAAAGCTGCTAAGGAATTGAAAAAACTATTAGATAATTCACCGCAAAAAGCCCATCAGCTGGTTGATGACAAATTTATCACAGTGAATGTTGCGACGATTTCTGTTGGTGACCATCTATTGGTTAAGCCGGGGGAAACTGTCCCAGTTGACGCAACTATTATTAAGGGTAGCTCGATGTTTGACGTATCTTCCTTGACTGGAGAATCAATGCCCATTTTAAAAACCATAAATGATACAGTTCTATCAGGAACAATCAATGGCGATAGTCCGGTAATGATTGTTGCGGATAAAACTGCGCAAGATAGTCAATATCAAACAATTATCAATCTTGTTCGTCTTTCAGCTAATCAGCCGGCTCATTTTGTTAGAATGGCGGATAGATATGCAGTTCCTTTTACATTGATTGCCTATATTATTGCAGGATTGGCTTGGTTTTACACAAAGGATGCAAGTCGTTTTGCAGATGTTTTAGTGGTTGCCTCTCCTTGTCCGTTGATTTTAGCGGCACCGATTGCTTTAATTTCTGGCATGAGTCGTTCCAGCCGAAACGGTGTGATTGTCAAAACAGGGACAGCCTTGGAGCTGCTTGCTAAAGCCGAAACGATAGCCTTTGATAAAACAGGGACGATTACTCAAGGCACTTTGTCAGTGGATAAACTCATCTCCCTTGCAGAACTTGATGAAATGACAGTCCTCAGCTATGCTGCAAGCTTAGAAGTGGTAAGTAATCATATTCTAGCGAAGTCACTTGTCTTATTTGCCAAGGATAAGGTCGAATTATTTCCTGTTGAAGAACTGGAGGAAGTCATCGGTCAGGGCATAAAAGGGAAAATCAATCAACAGTTTATCCGTGTTGGTAAGCACGATTTCGTCACAAATGACAAATCAAGCCTTGCAACTTCAGAAACAACGGTTTATATTTCAGTAGATGGACAGCTGATTGGCTATATTACATTTACCGATAGCGTGCGAGATGAAGCAGCTCAAACGATTGAAAGACTAAAGCGGCTTGGGATAAAGCAGTTCTTAATGTTGAGTGGAGATCATCAACAGGTTGCAAAAACAATCTCTGGGCAAGTCGGTATCACAGAGGTCTATGCTGATTGTTTGCCACAGGATAAGACGCACATTTTAGCACAAATTAAAAAGGATAATCGCCCAGTTGTCATGGTAGGAGATGGTATCAATGATAGTCCTGCTCTTGCCCTTGCAGATGTTGGGATTGCAATGGGAATAAATGGTGTCACGGCGGCGAGCGAATCAGCAGATGTTGTTATTTTAAAGGATGATTTAACTAGTGTTGCTGAGATTATTGTCATTGCTAAAGATACATTACGCATTGCTAAACAATCTGTCTTGATTGGTATAATGATTTGTATCGTTTTGATGATGATTGCAAGCTTTGGCGTCATTCCCGCATTGTTTGGTGCAATTCTTCAAGAGGTTATTGATACAGTTGCAATTTTATCTGCTCTGAGAGCAAGGAAGAAAAGACATTAAAAAATGAGTGTTGTAGATAAATAATCAAATATTTTAGTTACGTGAAAGCATTCATTGCTAATTATGATTAGCTAATCAAGGAGGAATAATAATGTTTACATTTTTTAAGAAAAAGAACGCGGTCTGTCAAGATGATTGCTGTAAGCCTCAAAAGGAGCCTTCAGTTTGCCACTCTAATAGTCAAGAAGTGGCAAATAAGGCAGTAAAGGACGACTGCTGTATCACTGAAAAACGTGATTTTATCACTTCGAAAGATGATTGCTGTGATGATGACGATTACCACCAGCTCATTTCAGACCATTCATAAAGATGTGCTAAATAGCCTTAAGCAGCTTGGCTATTCTGCCACTTTTTCAGACGATAATCAGGCAAGCGTTGCTCAAACGATTTCGGAGGGTCGGCTGGTATTTCTATCAACGCTTTGCTATTTGATGGGGTTAATTGCTAATTTCGTACTTCATCAAAACGTTATCGCCGACAGCTTTTTTGCAATAACGATGATAGTTGCTGGTGCTAAGACCTTTAGGAGTGCCTATTTTGCTGTTAAAGCAAAGTCGCTTGATATGAATGTCTTAATGGCTTCCTCCGCACTTGGTGCAATAGGATTAGGTGAATGGCACGAAGGGGCAACGGTTCTTTATCTATTTATCATAGGTATCTTTTTACAAAAACAGGCAGTCGATAAAACACGTCAAACGATTCAACAGCTTTTGTCACTGACGCCGGATGTTGCACTTGTCCAAGTCGATAAAGAATGGCAGGAGCAGGCACTTAAAAGTATTGCAGTTGGTTCGGTTATTCTTGTTCGTTCTGGAGATAAGATTTCACTAGACGGTATCATTTCAAAAGGGAGTACCGAAGTGAATCAAGCATCAATTACAGGGGAGTCAATGCCAATCAGTAAGCGAGTCGGTGATACAGTTTTTGCTGGTAGCCTAAATGAATCCGGAACAATTGAAGTCACAGTGACTAAACGCTCAAATGAGTCAACGATTGCTAAGATTATCTCAATGGTTGAAGTAGCACAGAGTAGGCGTGCGCCAATTGAAGCTTTCAGTGATCGATTTGCAGCAATTTATACGCCTATTGTTTTTATACTCGCTATCTTAATGATGCTTTTGTCGCCATTATTTTTAGCAATGGATTTTAGAAATGCGGTTTTTAAAGGCTTAGAGCTTTTAAATCACCTGCCGTTTGTTTTTCAGCTCAGTCATCGAACCGTTTCAATTATTAAACAAAATGTCTGTCTTGCCTTATTAGTCAAAATACTTGCTGTAAGTTGTATCTTCTTGGGTATTCTACCGATTTGGCTAGCCGTTTTGAGCGATACTGGGATGTCAGTCATTGTTACTCTTAACGCTTTACGATTGAAGCATACGCGCCAATTCGAGTAAATTACTCCTAGTTATTATTCTAGATAAATTTTTATTGGCTAATTTAACGCCATAGATGAAAGCCAGATAATAGAGAAAAAGTGATATGAGCAATGAGTTTGTATCGCTTTTTACTATTTTTGCACGGGGTAATGTTGTCAGGCTAGTATGTAGCGCAAAATATTTGCTAAGATTAAACTGACCCATATTTGTGCTTGATCTGTTTACCACCTTGTTTTTAGTGATTTTTTTGTTGTTCTCGTTTATAATTTAAGATAGATGAAAATAAAATGAAGCAAGAACAGAAGGGATATTATTTGTTAGAGGATGGGAGAGCTAAGTTAGATTTTGTCGTTGATAATCCAGAGGAGCTGCTTGAAGTTTTTGGCAGTCATGAAAAGAAGCTTAAGCTGATTGAGGAAGAAATGGCAACGCAAATTATCCATCGTGGTGAGATGGTTCAGCTGATTGGGACAAAAGCAGCAATAACTGCAACTAAAGAGCTGCTTGAAGCTTTACTGATTCTGGTTAGACGTGGGCAGAAGATTACAACACCAGATATTGTAACTGCAATAGAGATGATTGCTGGTGGTGAGTTAAATCAATTTATTGCACTTTATGAGCAAGAAATTATCCGAGATAATCAGGGCAAGCCAATTCGTGCTAAGAATTTGGGGCAGGCAAAATATATCGAGGAGGTTGCTAAGTCGCCAATTACCTTCGGGATTGGTTCGGCAGGCACAGGCAAGACATTTTTAGCTGTTGTCCTTGCTGTTGCAGCATTGCGCAGCGGTCAAGTCAAACGGATTATTTTAACACGTCCAGCAGTTGAGGCTGGAGAAAGTCTAGGTTTTCTGCCGGGTGATTTAAAGGAAAAAGTTGACCCATATTTGCGCCCAGTCTATGACGCTTTGTTTCAAATCTTCGGTACAGAGCATACCAATCGTTTGATGGATCGCGGAGTGATTGAGATTGCACCACTGGCTTATATGCGTGGCAGAACATTAGATGATGCCTTTGTCATTTTAGATGAGGCGCAAAACACGACGGTACCACAGATGAAGATGTTTTTAACTCGCCTCGGTTTTAATTCAAAGATGATTATTAATGGTGATATCTCACAGATTGATTTGGGGAAAAATATTAAGAGTGGGCTGGTTGATGCCAGCACGAAGCTGAAAGATATCAAAGAGATTAGCTTTGTAACCTTTAGTGCACAAGATGTTGTTAGACACCCAGTTGTGCGTAAAATTATTAATGCATATGAAAAGGAATGAATGTATGGAGATTGAATTAAATGATGAAATCGGTCAAATCAGCAAGTCGGAGGCTCAACAGCTGATTAAATTATTGCAGTATGCGGCAGATTATTTAAACTTACATGATAACCAAGAGATGAGCATTACTTTTGTTGATAATGAAAAGATTAGAGTGATTAATCATAAGTATCGCGGTAAAGATATGCCGACTGATGTCGTCAGCCTAGAGTATCAACCAGAGGTGTTTGATTTTTCCGATTTTGGGTTAGAGGCTAGTGAAGCTGAGGAGCTAAACGTTGAATTGAACAGTTATCTTGGCGAATTATTTATTTCGGTTGATAAAGCTCGTGAGCAGGCAGCGCGCTTTGGACATAGCTATGCACGCGAATTAGGCTTTCTAGCCGTTCATGGCTTTTTACATATCAATGGTTACGACCACATGACATCAGAAGATGAACAAGAGATGTTTACCCTGCAGAAAGAGATTTTGGATAATTATGGACTTAAAAGGGAATAAGAAATACAAAAATCGCAGCTTTATTTCATCATTTGAATTTGCCAAGACAGGCTTAATTACCGTTTATAAAGAAGAACGGAATATGAAAAAGCACGTTGCATCAGCTATAGCCGTTGTTTTGTTAGGTTTTATTTTCAAGATAACACGATTTGAATGGTTATTTCTTTTGACCTCGGTATTTTTAGTAATGATTTTGGAGGTTGTGAATACGTCAGTTGAAAATTTAGTTGACTTAATTACTGAGCAGCATTTTCATCCATTTGCTAAAAATGCTAAGGACATGGCAGCAGGCGCTGTACTTTTAGCATCAATATTCGCAGTTATTGTTGGCTTGCTTGTCTTTGGACCACATATTTTGGAGATATTGGGTTTATTTTAGATTAAAAGAGGAGAGATTATGAGTTTTAAATCAGGTTTTGTTTCGATTATCGGGCGACCAAATGTTGGAAAATCAACGTATTTAAATCAAGTTTTGGGGCAAAAGATTGCGATTATGAGCGATAAGGCGCAAACTACACGTAATAAAATTCAAGGTATTTATACGACCAAGGCTGAACAGATTATTTTTATTGATACACCGGGTATTCACAAGCCGCACAATGCTTTGGGTGATTTCATGGTGCAGGCAGCTTACTCCACGCTTAGAGAAGTAGATGTTGTGCTTTTTATGGTATCAGCTGATGAAAGACGCGGCAAGGGCGAGGATATGATTATTGAACGCTTAAAAAATGCAGGTGCGCACGTCTTTTTAGTGATTAACAAAATAGATAAGGTTCATCCAGATGCACTGTTAGACATTATTGCAGACTACAAAAGCATCTTTGACTTTAGCGAGATTATTCCGATTTCTGCCCTACAAGGCAATAACACTGATCGTCTGCTTGATTTGATTGGTCAGTATTTGGAAGAAGGACCGCAGTATTTTCCGGAGGATGTCATTACCGATCACCCTGAGCGTTTTATCGTTTCTGAGATGATTAGGGAGAAAATCTTAATTTTAACAAGAGAAGAAGTGCCACACTCCGTTGCTGTTGTCATTGATAAGATGAGTCGGGACGATGTTAGTGATAAGGTTTTGATTCAAGCAACAGTGATTGTCGAGCGCGCTTCGCAAAAAGGGATTGTCATCGGCAAGCAAGGTAGTATGATGAAAAAAATTGGCACAATGGCACGTAGGGATATTGAAGTCATGCTGGGGGATAAGGTATTTCTAGAGCTTTGGGTCAAGGTTAAAAAGGATTGGCGTGATAAAAAGCTTGACCTTCAAGATTTTGGCTATCGGCAAGCGGATTACTAAGAGCTGTCATTTTTTTGATAGCATACCACAGCGAATTTAGTGAGGTGGCCAATGGAAACAATGCAGCGTATATTCGTTGTCAGGTCGTTTTTCATCTCTAATATTATCCCTTAGGTAAAAGTTAAGCTTACCCTTGGGAAGATAAAAGAATGATTAGGGCGGTATGGTATCAGGGGTAAAATGACTAGAAAGTTTCAAATCATTTAGAAGATGAACGAGCTAAGTGCGCTATCGTCTTTAGAGTTTATCTTTTAATTTCAGGCAAAAAGCACATTTTTGAATCTGAGTTTTTTGCAGAAAGCTTGGCGAGTGGATTTAGCACTTTATTTAGGAGTTGATTATTATAAAAAGGCAGCAAAGAGAGAGTGTGTCAGTTACCAATGTCAGTTTGCGAATTTTAAAAACGGTTCTTTATTTTGGAATTATCATTTTTGTTTGGTTAATTGTTTTTGGCGCAGGGATTGGTATTGGTTACTTTAACTCACTAATTAGTAAGACTGAGCAGCTGTCAAAAGTGACATTATCTCAGAAAATCAATGACATTTCGGAAGTTTCGCAGATGAATTACAGCAATAATCAGCCGATTGCAATGATTTCAAGTGATTTGACTCGAACTAGGGTGGAAAGTAATCAAATCTCGGATTATCTTAAAAACGCAGTAATTGCAACAGAAGATGAGTATTTTAGAGTTCATAAAGGCTTCGTTCCTAAGGCAGTCTTGCGGGCAATGCTTGGCGAAACACTAGGACTTGGCAGCTCATCAGGAGGCTCGACTTTAACTCAGCAGCTGGTCAAGCAGCAGATACTTGGAGATTCTCCGACATTTAAGCGTAAAGCTGAAGAGATTATGGTAGCAAAGCAAATCGAAAAATATTTTACAAAAGATGAAATACTGACAACTTATTTGAATGTTTCACCCTTTGGACGCAATAATAGAGGCGAAAACATTGCCGGTGCCGAGGCAGCAGCAAATGGTATTTTCGGTGTTCCGGCTAAGGATTTAAGTATTGCGCAAGCTGCATTTATTGCCGGATTGCCACAAAGTCCAATCGTTTATTCGCCATATGCAGCAGATGGCTCAATCAAAGCTGTCGCAGATTTATCTCTTGGCTTGAAGCGAAAAGATGCGGTGTTATTTAACATGTACCGAGAGAAATTTATTACTAAGCAGGAATATGAAACAGCTAAGCGTGTCGATTTGACAACGCAATTTCTACCACAAGCCGCACAAGCGGGCGATAATAAAGGCTATCTATACTACGTTGTATTAGATGAGGCGACAAAAATTATTATGGATCAGCTGATTAAGGAGGATAATGTCACAAATGTTCAGCTAGCAGATGAGAATGTTTATAACCAATATTACACGCTGGCTTCTCAGAGATTACGGCAAAACGGCTATCAAATCACCTCAACGATTGACCAAAGTGTCTATGAAGCGATGCAAAATGCAGTCGCAAACTTTGGTTATCTCGCTGGGGAGAATGTTCAAGTAGGAAATGTCCTGATGGATAATGCAACCGGTGCAATTTTAGGCTTTGTCGGCGGTCGTGATTTCCAGTTAAGCCAAGTCAATCACGCCTTTGATACAATCAGATCACCCGGTTCATCAATCAAGCCGGTATTAGTTTATGGTCCGGCAATTGACCAAGGCTTGATAGGATCAGCCACGATGCTTTCAAACTATCCAACGAATTTTTCAAGCGGAGAGCCGATTTATCATGATGGTAATAAGGGAACCAATGAAATGATGAATTTGCAGACGGCATTAAATTGGTCATGGAATATTCCAGCCTATTTAACTTACCAAACATTGCGTCAAAAGGGTGTTGATGTTGCGGGTTATATGACAAAAATGGGGTATTCAATTCCGGATTATTCGATTGAATCATTGCCAATGGGTGGCGGTGCGGATATGACTGTTGCCGAGCAGGTCAATGGCTATCAAACATTAGCTAATCATGGCGAGTATCACCAAAAGTATTTGATTGATAAAATTACCGATAAGTCTGGCACAATCATTTACCAGCATACTGATAAGTCAACGCAAGTTTTTTCTAAAGCGACTGCCTCAATCGTGAATAAGCTCTTGGAGGGTGTCTTAAATTCAAATATTACAACGCATTTTAAGGCAAATCTTCAAGGAATGAACCCAGCAATTGGTAATGCCGATTGGGTGGGTAAGACTGGGACATCTAATGATTTTGGCGATAGTTGGTTAATTGTATCAACCAAAGGCGTGACACTTGGTGGCTGGAGTGGAATTGATGACCATACACCAATGTCTAGCAATAGTGGTGAGATGAACTCAAGCTATATGTCAAATCTCGTTAACGCCATTTATCAAGCTAACCCAGCGATATTTAAAGCAAACGAGCAGTTTGACTATGATTCAAGTGTGATTAAAAGCACTGTCTTAACCTCAACTGGCGAGAAGCCTGCCGAGGTAGAGGTCAATAAGAAAAAAGTCAAGGTATCAGGCGATACAACGACTTCTTATTATGCCAAAACGGGTGCACCGAACACTACATACCGATTTGGAATTGGCGGCAGCGATGCCGATTATCAAAAATCATGGGATAAAATACTTGGTTCTGAGAGTAGTAAATAGCTTCGGGATTAAAGCAGGAGGTGACAAGATGACGGATTTAGATAGCATAGATTTTGAAGAATTAGTGGAAATCAATTGTTTTTCAGAAAATGCAGCAGACAAAGCAAAAGCCGCTGAGTTATTGGAGAAGGATTATAATTGTCAGATTGTTATACAAGATATGGCAAGAGATGTTAAGTTTGCACATCATGCCAGAGGTTCTATTATTATCGCAGCTAAACTAAGCCGAAACGTTGTTATCATGCAAAATGTCACGATTGATACAAATATGCGTTACAACAAACTTACTGAGCAATGGGAGAATGTGGGAAATCCGATTTTAGATGAAAATGTCATTGTAGCAGACGGCGCTAAAATATTAGGTCCAGTAATTATTGGCGAGAATACTGTGATAGGTGCGGGAGCGATTGTCACCAAGGATATCCCTGCAAACTCAGTTGCTTTTGGTGTAAACAGCTATAAACCCAAAGATCCTAACTACGACTTGCTCTTTAATGATAAAATGCTCAATCCAAAAGAGATTATTGCGATAAATAATCAACGAATTGAGCAATTTAAACGGGACAAGTCAGTGTAAAAGTAGACTAAGCTACGCAGTTACAGTGGGAAAGTGCTGATATGAAAATGTTTATAAACATTTCATACCAGCATTTTCTTGCTTTACGCAGTGGTGGCTTTTTTACTTACTAAGTCTAATTTTATAATCATTGCCCCATTCCGCCATGGACTGAAGAACGGGATTTAGCGTTTTTCCAAGTGGCGTCAAGGAATACTCGACACGTGGCGGTACCTCTGCATAAACCTTTCTATTGATAAGTTCGGCTGCTTCAAGCTGCCTTAGATTATCTGTTAAGACTTTTTGAGAAATATTGCCAATTGAGCGTTTTAATTCACTGAAACGTTTGGTTTTGACTAATAAATCACGAATAATTAAAAATTTCCACTTATTACCGATGAGTGACAGTGTTATTTCCACAGGGCAGGCTGGGAAAGATAGCTTGTTCTTCATTGTAATTTTCTCCTAATAGTTACTTTTAGGTACCTATATAATAAAATGGTGCCTACTTTTAATTTATTGTATACTGGTTTAGTATATACTTGTAACAATGATATATCAATGTCTTAAATTAATTAAAGGGGGCAAAAAATGAGTAAATTTTTAGTACTTGCAGCCAATGGTAAAGCTGGACAAAAAATTGTTGAGGAGCTGCTTAGTCGAAATCTTGATGTAACGGTTGTCGTGCGTAAGGAGAATAAAACGCAGGCAAAAAAAGCTATTTTAAAGGATTTGTTTGATTTAACCTCAAATGATTTGAAAGATTTTGACATCGTGATTTCTGCGTTTGGTGCATGGACGGACGAAACATTTTCTAAGCATAGAACTTTACTAGAACATCTTGCAGATATCTTAGCGCCACAAGGGAGATTGATAGTAGTGGGTGGTGCGGGCTCACTTTATCTTGACGCTAATAAGACTGTTCAATTAAAGGACGGGAAAGGATTTCCGGATGCTTTTAAACCTCTCGCAAATGCAATGGGAGAAGCTTTGGAAAGCTTAAGAAGTCTTGATGTCGATTGGACATATATTTCACCCGCAGCAGATTTTGTTGCCAATGGCGAAAAGAAAGGCAAATATCTAATTTCTGGTGAAATATTTACAACAGATGAAAATGGAGTTAGCAAAATTTCATATGCTGACTACGCTATGGCATTAGTGGATGTTGCTGTAAGTGATGATTATCATAGAGAACGTATATCTATTAGATGGTAAAATCAGGGCATTTGTAATGATGAAAACACATTTCGAGATGACCTTGATTATAACAAAATAGGTTTTATCGATTTGATGAAATGATTTAACAAAGCTGTTGCTAAAAATCTTGATATAAAGATGAACGAGATTGAAAAAGCCATTACGGAAACTTAAGGGATATACGGCTAAGGCTAGTATAAAAGTGCCTACCCGAAGATTTCAGAAATATCAGCGAATAAATAAGGCGCTACGTCAAATGATGTGGTGTCTTTTGATTTTGGAACAAGAAATATAGGAAAATTATTGGAGATTGAATGAGCTTTTGCTGCATAACCCCTCTTTGTAATTTTTAGTTTATTCAAAAAATTTGTAATTTTGCCAATTTTATGGTATCAAATAATTAAGAGAATAAATAATTAAATAATTATAAAGTTGAAAATTACAAAATATCTAAATAAATCATATCTTGGTCTATTGATAGATTTTTGCTAATGGCGTACTTTATAATTGACAAAAAAGCTAAGGAGGCTGATGGAAATGACAGAAAATCAAAATGATAGTTTTGCAATAAATCCTTTGTTTGCAAGACCGGGGGAAGCAAAAAATGCACCAAAATATGTATTAGGTGAACAGGAGATGCTGGCTGAAACGGCTTATCATATTGTTCACGACGAAGCGATGCTTGACGGCAATCCGCGGATTAATTTAGCAACTTTTGTTTCAACTTGGATGGACGAGCGTGCAGAACGACTATACTCAGATTCCTTTGACAAAAATGCTATTGATAAAGATGAGTATCCACACACAGCAAAAATAGAAAATTATTGTTGGAGAGTACTTGCTGATCTTTGGCATGCGCCAAATCCGGCAAATGCAATCGGCACATCAACTACCGGCTCAAGTGAAGCATGTATGTTAGGCGGATTAGCTCTAAAAAGGAGATGGCAGGAAAGACGTAGTGCTGCTGGACTTGATACTTCAAAACCTAATCTAATCATGAGCAGTGCAGTTCAAGTTTGCTGGGAAAAATTTTGTAACTATTTTGACGTAGAACCACGATTTGTTCCAATCAGTAAAGAGCACAAAGTATTTGATGGCTACGATTTAGATAAATACGTGGACGAGAACACGATTGGTGTCGTGGCAATCATGGGCGTGACATATACTGGAATGTACGAACCTGTGCAAGAAATTTCAAATGCTCTTGATCGTATTCAATCTCAAAGAGGATTAGATATTAAGATTCACGTTGATGGGGCTAGTGGTGCAATGATTGCGCCTTTCGTTCAACCGGAACTCGTCTGGGATTTTAGAATTCCTCGTGTTGTGTCAATTAATACCAGCGGTCACAAGTATGGTCTTATATACCCCGGTATCGGTTGGGTTGTTTGGAGAGAAGCTTCGTTATTACCTGAAAGCTTAATTTTCAAAGTTTCATATCTGGGTGGCGAAATGCCAACCTTTGCCATCAATTTCTCCCGCCCTGGTGCACAAATTCTTTTACAATACTGGGCGTTTCTTAGATATGGGCGTAAGGGTTATACTGCTGTTCAAACAGAAACGATTAATGTTGCAAGATATCTTGCGCGGGAAATCGCTAAATTACCGGATTTCACATTATGGAATGATGCTTCAGATATTCCTGTTTTCGCTTGGCTTTTATCAGAAAATCCTGAGCGCAGATGGACACTTTATGACCTATCAGATCGTTTACGTATGAGTGGCTGGCTTGTTCCGGCTTATCCTATGCCAGTTGATTTGACAGATGTAATCGTTCAACGAGTTGTCATTAAAAATGGTTTTTCAATGGATTTAGCAGACGACCTGCTTGAAGATATCAAAAAACAAGTAGATTATTTGAATACGCATAACCATGTAACGAATAGTTCAACTGTTGGCTTCCACCATTAAGGAGTAGATTATGTCAGATAAATTGCAAAAAAAATCAAAAGGAACCCTGAGTGTTTTTCAGCTTGCGATGATGACAACGATTTCTGTTGCGTCCTTACGCGGTTTACCTGCTATGGCTATTGAAGGTTACGCATCAATTCTCATGTATTTAATTCCTGCACTTTTGTTTCTTGTGCCAACAGCACTGGTGAGTGCAGAATTGGGAACAACTTATTCTGGCGGTATTTTTGAATGGATTACTAAAGCTTTTGGCAAGCGCCTCGGCTTTCTTGCGATTTGGCTACAGTGGATTCAAAATGTTGTCTGGTTTCCCATTCAGCTTGCCTTCATTGCCTCAGCATGTGCCTTTGTAATAGGTGACCCTGGTGGTTTGTCAAATTCAGGAATCTATACGGGCATTATGATTATTGTTGTCTATTGGATAGCAACGTTTTTGGCGCTTAAAGGTGGGAATTTATTCGCCAAATTAAGTACAATTGGTGGTGTGATTGGGATTCTAATCCCTGCCGGTCTTCTCGTTGTTTTAGCAGGTATCTGGCTTACAACGCAGAAAGTTTCACCTGATTTGGCAAATAGTAGCTTTCTTCCAAAAATCAGCGGTCTTTCATCGCTTGTTTTAATCATTTCAAATATTTTATCCTATGCCGGAATGGAGATGAATGCTGTCCATGTTGCCCAGATGAAAAATCCTAAAAAAGATTTTACTAAAGCGATTATTTTAGCCTTTGGGATGATTTTGGGAATTTTCATCATACCAACTCTTGCGATTGCAGTTGCAGTACCTGCAAGTAAAATCGGCATGGCAGACGGTATTCTTGTGGCCTTTAGTACCTTTTTTGATTATTTTGGCTTGCCATTTATGAGTAATATTCTTGCCTTAATGATTGTGCTAGGTGCGCTTGCTTCAGTCATAACTTGGGTTGCTGGTCCTTCACGTGGCTTACTTGCTGCAGCACATCAAGGCTTGTTACCTCGAAAATTACAATCAACAAATCAGCACGGCGTGCAATCCAGTATCTTAGTTTTTCAAGGTGTTATTGTAAGTTTGCTTGCGCTAATTTATGTCATTGTCCCTAATGTTTCGGATGTTTTTATGGCATTAATCGGCATGGCAAGTGCCTTGTATCTCATCATGTATTTATTCATGTTTGCCGCAAGTATTATTTTGCGGAAGAAAGATCCTGATACGCCACGTGGATATAAGGTTCCGGCACTTCTTGGAGTTAGCACGCTTGGATTTATCGCATGCGCCCTAGCATTTATTGTTAGCTTTGTTCCAAGCAGTAATGAAGCAACAATTGCACCTCAGCTATATCCCTTAGTTGTGTTAGCTGTCGTAGTAGTCCTTGGCGTACCACCGCTGATATTTTATGCATTGCGCCGACCTAGTTGGAAAGCAAAGGATTAGTTGCAGTAATCCTTTACGCAGAAGTCGAAGTGTGAAAAAAATGTGACTTGGCTTACTACTTAGAATTAATTTAAATGAATGGTAGAATAAGTAAACGCAGTAATTACAAGGAACGTAAAATCCTATATTTGACCTTATCAAGAGATGTGCTACATCTGGATAAGGTCTATTTTTTATATGTCCCGTACAGTGATATTAAGGCGCATAATCGCCACATTGTTTTATTAGGCACGCTCGCCTTCGTTTGTGTAGATTTGATAAATAGTACCTTTTAGATATTGTACAGCTATATTTCACTTAATCCTGCAATGAGGGCTGCACCTTTTTTGTGCTCCAGTGTTTCTAGGATTTTCACTTGTTTTTGTTGCCTTATTTAAGATGATTTAAAAATGGTGTTTATGTTAAATGGCGCTTGATTAATAAATTTGAGTAAAAATGGCCAGTTACGTTCTATTTTCGACCACTTGTGTCAAGGTGGATTGTTTTTTGAACCCAATCTGTTATTTTATATTTAAAGATAATTAAAGCGCTGCCATTGGTGGCAATAGAATAAGGGAGGGAAAATGAGATGGAATAATCTAACGGTTAGAGCTCCACCGAAATAAATCTATTTAATACGCGTTATAGCCAAAATTAAAGGAGGGAATTTATGGAAGCATTTTTGGAAGCTGATTACGCTGAACTAATAGAGGAAGAGATCATGTATTTGGATGCATTAATTTCTGATGATGAGATTTAGAAAAATTTGAAGCTATTACTCCAAAACACTAAAATTAGGACAATACCTTATCCTCCAATCCGGCAAATTATTTAAACGTTATTAATAAAGTTTTTGTTCACTTTGCAAAACAAACGGTGATATAATTTATTAATAACAAAAAAGTTTTTTGTTCTCGCAAAGATGTTAATTGTGCCAATTTGTAATTTGAAAATGAGATGGGAGAGATGAAGAAAAGGTTTGTTCAAATTTTAAGTGTTATATTAGGGATGGTATTTTTGCTAGTTTCGAGTATTGCACTCGCAGATAGCTCGCATTTTGAAACTAATATCAACAGCAAGTTTGGTAGTGAAGCTGATGAAATCAAGGTCAAGAAGATCAGCCACCAGATAGGAACAAATCTGACGCTTGAAGTAAATCTACCAGAGCTTTCTCATCAAGATAATGACAAGCAAATTTCAATCAATGTCGGCACTCTAAAAGCTGGTGAGGAGAAAAACTACTTGAT
>JAISYB010000147.1 GCA_031270215.1 Streptococcaceae bacterium
CAGAGCACTTAACCTATCAGAGCACTGCTGAATTACTCGCTGCATTAGAAGTTGGAACAACTGGTGTCATACTACAAAAAGGATTTAACAAAGCGACTTTTTTACCACAGGTCTGGCAACAGCTACCGAATAAAGAAGATTTTTTATCCCACCTTTGCCTCAAAGCTGGACTAAACCAAAACGCGTGGCGCCACGGTGATTTGGTTGTGCAAACGTATCAAGTTATTTCAATTGAGGAATAACTTCTTGATTTTATTACATATTTGAAAAAATAAAAATTTTTAGAACGTGAAATTTAGTGCGAAACTAAATTTTGTCAAAAAGCCGGCAGATTCAATAGTCAAGTGCAACACCCGTCCCCCGTGCTAACAGCTAAATTTTTCTAGCAAAAAATGAAAAAGTAGCAAAAAAAGCAGATTATCTACTAAATTTATGATTAAATTTAGTAGGTCAATTGTGGGTGTGTCGATGGGACGATAAAAAAGGAAAGTGCAACTTATAATATAGTTGCACTTCCCATAAAAATCCAAATCTTGTTTTATGGTTTTATGAATAACAACAAACAAGGAGGATCTTTATGCAGCCCAATACCACACAACCAAAGAAAAAGTATAGTCATCTAGGAAAAATATCTCGGAAGGAAATAGAAGATGGTATACGCGTTGGTGATAGTTACCGAGCTATTGCTGAAATGTTAGGATGCCATTATTCGACAATCAGCCGCGAAGTAAAACGTAACCATAAAGACTGTTACTGTTATGAAGGAAAATATCTTGCGAGAAGATCACATCAAACATCAGAGGAACGCAAAAAGTTAACACATCCATATGTGCGTATTAAAAATCCTCTCATACAATCCTATATTATAGACAAGTTAAAAAATAATCATTGGACACCAGTGTCAATTTCGGGACGCCTGCCAATAGATCATCCCGGATTACATATATCGGTAGAGGCTATTTATCAGTGGATTTACAACGATCAGAAAGATTTGCGTAAATACTTACCTCGCCATCATAAGGCTCGTCATAAGCGTTCAGCGTATAGCAAATCTCATAAGTCTACAATTCCTAATAGAGTGCCAATTTCAGAACGTCCTGAAATTGTTAAAAGCAAAACAGAAATTGGACATTGGGAAATAGATACAGTTGTGTCCAAGCAATCTCGATTTGCTGTAGCGGTGTGTGCTGAATTAAAAACTAGAAAATATTTTGCTAGCATAATCAGTTCTCGCAAAAAACAAGTTATGCATGAGGCATTGATAAAACTTTTTTCCGATGTGCCGCAGGCTGGTAGAAAAACTTGCACTTACGATAACGGTACAGAAAATTGTAATCACTCATTAACAAATCAAATGTTGGGAACAGATTCATTTTTTTGTGAGCCATATTGTTCTTGGGAAAAGGGATTGATTGAAAATAGAAATGGAATTCTCAGGCGGTCATTTCCAAAAAAAACTGATTGGAAGTTGATTTCGCAAGAACAACTTGATAAGGTCATACACTCTATTAATTCTACACCTTTAAAGTGCTTGAATTTTAAAACGCCAAATGAGGTTTGGGAAAAATTTATCGACGGGTGTTGCACTTGACTATTGAATCTGCCGCCAGTCAAAAAGAACCAAAGAAAAACTAAAGCGCCTTATTATAGCTGCCAAGCCAAATTATCTCGTGTTTGTCTTTATTCTCATTTAATGTTTTTTGCACATTCACATCATCAATATGGCCTTCAAAGTCCAAATAAAAAACCGACTCAAAACTTTCGCCTTTTAACGGACGAGATTCAATTTTAGTAAGATTAATACGATTACTCTGAAAACTTTGCAGCAACTCAACTAAAGCTCCCTGACGATTTTCAGTTTTAGCAAAAATAGAAGTTTTATCATTTGGAGTTGAGGCATTTTTAAAATCACTCAAAATTAAAAAACGCGTTTTATTAGCAAGGTTATCTTCAATCTTATTAAACAACACTGGAACATTAAACAATTTCGCTGCAATCTGAGAACAAATCGCAGCCGCTGACTTTTCTTGAGCCGCCAATTGAGCCGCAGCAGCTGTTGATTTTGCAGGCACAAACTCCAGCTCTAAAAGTAAATGACTTTCTAAAAATCTTCGACATTGATTATAACCTTGCGGATGCGAATAAATCCGCTGCACTTCCTTAATATTCTCCGCAAAAGTTGCAAATGAATGATGAATATCCAAATACATTTCAGCTATAATTTTTACGTCTTCATACTGCCCAAGACAATCCAGCGTAACCCCAACAGCTCCTTCAGTATTATTTTCAATAGGCACAACCCCATACTTAGTCTCTTTATTTTTAAGCGCTGCAAACACCGCCTCAATTGAATCCAGCGGAAGATAACTTCCCAAAAACCCAAACTTTCTTTGCGCTGCTTGATGAGAGTAGCTGCCCTCCGGCCCTAAAAAAGCAATTTTTTCCGGCAATTCCAAATTGCGACTAATCGCAAAAATTTCAGAATAAATAGCCTCAATCGCAGGAGGTTGTAAAATTGCAAGACTTTGACTTTTTAATCTAGCAATAATTTCCTTTTCACGTTCAGGACGATAAATTGAAGTAGCGCTAATTTGTTTTAACTGACCAATCTCCCTAACATGCCGCATGCGTTCATCTAAAAGTTTTAGAATTTCGTT
>JAISYB010000173.1 GCA_031270215.1 Streptococcaceae bacterium
ATTTTGCAAATAATAAGACCTTCGGTAGATGACTAATTGATAAAAAATAAAAGGATTCTCTAGCTATTTTTGTAAAATATTGCTAATATCTCTACCATCAGGGTGTTGTTAATATGAGTGAGATACTAATAAAATTACTGCCTGCATAGCGTTATTGTTAGGTATCAGAGAAGAGGAAAACAGTATCAAGGCTTTTTGGAAGTGCAAACAGTTGCTTTTTTATGCTATAATTCAATCAAATCATAAATATAAAGGAGTTTTCTCGTGAGCTATAATCATCAGGAAATAGAGAAGAAGTGGCAGCATTATTGGAGAGAGAATCATACATTTAAGACAACGGAGGATCAAAATAAGCCGAAATTTTATGCGCTTGACATGTTTCCTTATCCGTCAGGGCAAGGATTACACGTAGGACATCCGGAAGGGTATACAGCGACTGATATTTTGTCGCGTTTTAAGCGTGCACAAGGATACAATGTTTTGCACCCAATGGGCTGGGACGCATTTGGTTTGCCTGCTGAGCAGTATGCGATTGATACTGGAAATGACCCTGCAATATTTACCAAAAAAAATATTGCAACCTTCAAAAAGCAAATCAATGCCCTTGGATTTAGTTATGATTGGAATCGTGAAATTAATACAACTGATCCAAACTACTATAAGTGGACACAATGGATTTTCCTTAAGCTTTATGAAAAAGGCTTGGCATATGAAGCTGAGGTTGCGGTCAATTGGGTGCCTGCCCTAGGAACGGTCATTGCTAATGAGGAAGTCATGCCTGATGGCACGAGCGAACGTGGCGGTCATCCGGTTGAACGTCGCCCAATGCGTCAGTGGATGTTAAAAATTACAGCATATGCTGAGCGTTTATTAGCTGATTTGGACTTAGTTGATTGGCCTGAGTCAATCAAGGAAATGCAGCGCAATTGGATTGGTAAGTCTGTTGGTGCACATGTTGATTTTAAGATTGCCGAAACGGATTTTGACTTCACTGTCTTTACGACCAGACCGGACACCTTGTTTGGTGCGACCTATGCTGTACTAGCGCCAGAGCATTCACTTGTTAGCGAAATTACAACGCCTGCGCAAAAAGTTGCTGTTGAAAAATATGTTCAGGCTGCGGCATTAAAGTCAGATTTATCACGTACGGATTTAGCAAAGGAGAAGACGGGAGTATTTACCGGTGCTTACGCAATTAATCCGGTCAATCAAGAATTAATCCCGATTTGGATTGCGGATTATGTCCTTGCAAGTTATGGTACTGGTGCAATTATGGCAGTGCCGGCGCATGATGAGCGTGACTGGGCATTTGCTAAACAGTTTGGCTTATCAATCATTCCAGTCTTGGCAGGCGGTGATATTGAAAAAGAAGCCTATACAGGCGACGGTGTGCATATTAATTCTGCGTTCTTAGATGGTTTGGATAAAGAGGTTGCGATTGAAAAAATAATCGACTGGTTAGAGGCTGAACAAGTCGGTAAAAAACAAGTGAATTACCGTTTGCGTGATTGGCTATTTTCACGTCAGCGTTATTGGGGTGAGCCGATTCCGATTATACATTGGGAGGACGGAGAAACAACTGCGCTCGTAGAAGCTGATTTACCACTGATTTTACCGAAAACTGACGATATTAAACCGAGCGGAACAGGAGAGAGTCCATTAGCTAATCTGACTGACTGGTTAGAGGTTGTTGATGATAATGGGCGAAAGGGTCGCCGTGAAACAAATACAATGCCGCAATGGGCAGGTTCATCTTGGTATTTCTTGCGCTTTATTGATCCGCAGAATAAAGAAGTCCTCGCAGATTATGATAAGCTTAAGAGCTGGCTGCCAGTTGATATTTATATCGGTGGCGCAGAGCATGCAGTCTTGCATTTATTATACGCACGATTTTGGCATAAATTCTTATACGATATTGGTGTCGTACCAACGAAGGAGCCGTTCCAAAAGCTATTTAATCAAGGAATGATTTTAGGTAAGAGCTATGAGGATACTCGTGGTGCATTGATTAATAATGATTTGGTTGAAAAACGTGACGGCAAATTCTTTAAAGTTGGCACTGAGGAAGTATTAAAAGAAGTTCCAGCTAAGATGTCAAAATCACGTGGAAATGTTGTTAATCCAGATGATGTCATCGTAAAATATGGTGCAGACACTCTACGCTTATACGAGATGTTTATGGGACCGCTTGAGGCTTCTATTGCTTGGAGCGAAGATGGCTTAGAAGGCGCACGCAAGTTCTTAGAGCGTGTTTGGCGCTTATTGATAGATGATAATGGTAGGTTGCGTGACCATATTACAACCTATAATGACGGCAAATTAACGAAGGTTTACCATCAAACAGTTAAGAAAGTGACCGAGGACTTTGAAGTTCTTCATTTCAATACAGCCATTTCTCAGCTAATGGTCTTTGTCAATCAAGCCAACAAAGCAGATGCTTTGCCATATGAGTATATGAATGGTTTTGTGCAGCTTTTAGCGCCGATTGCACCACATTTAGCTGAGGAGTTATGGAAGAAGCTTGGGCATGAGGGCGGCATTTCCTATGTCGCTTGGCCTAGCTATGACGAAAAAGAATTAGTTGAAAATGAAATCGAGGTCGTCTTCCAAATTTTCGGTAAGGTCAAGGCACGTGCCAAGGTCGTGCGTGATTTATCAAAGGACGAGCTGGAACGCATTGCGCTTGAAAACGAAACAATTGCTGAGCTATTAGCAGGAAAAACGATTCGCAAGGTCATTGTTGTGCCGAACAAATTGGTTAATATCGTCGCAAACTAACGAAAGTTAAAGAGTTAAAAAGGTTAGAGTTAATTTTAGACTCTGCCTTTTTTGGCACTTTTTATCGTGTTGAATAGGATTTGGTATGTAGATTACCTGATAAATTCTACGTTGTGTTACAATGATGTAAATAATAATTAGCTAGAGGATTGGAGAAATCAATGGTTAGAATACAAGACGATTTATTTGAAAGTGTCAATGGTACGTGGATAGAGAAGACGGAAATTCCGGCAGATAAGCCTAGGATTGGAAGCTTTGATCAATTGGTGATTGATATTGAGGAAAATTTGATGGCTGATTTTGCAACGCTTGAGGTTGATAAGGTTGAGGAGGGTGCGTTTAAGGAGTTTTTGAAATTTTATCAACAGGCTGGAGATTTTGTGACGCGAGACGCAGCGGGCGTTATTCCGGCACAGCCACGTTTAGAAAAAATCAAAGGCTTGACGTGGTCTAGCTTTCATTCTGAGCTTAAGACATTAATCTTAAACGGATTTCCAACTCCTTTTAGTTTGTCTATTCAACCAGATATGAAAAATACCTTAACACACGCACTTTACTTTGGCGCACCCAGCTTGATTTTACCGGATACGACTTACTACGCTGAGGATCATGCGGATAAAGCTGAACTCCTTAAGGTTTATCAAGAGATGTTAGCAAAGCTGTTAAGGCAATTTAACTATTCTGAAACAGAGATTGAACGGATTATTACTAATACACTGCACTTTGATGAGCTTTTAGTACCCGTAGTTAATACCTCAGAGGAGTGGGCGAAGTATTCAGAGCTGTATAACCTTAAATCATGGGAAGCAGTACAGCAGGATTTTTCATCGTTGCCGATTAGCACTGTTTTAGCAGAGCTGGTTGACGCAAGTCCTGATTTTATCATCACTGAGGAGCCACGCTTCTACCAAAGCTTCAATGCGATTGTCAATGAAGGCAACTGGGAGTTAATCCAATCGTGGTTGATTGCCTCAGAAATGACAGCCTTGGGAAGTTATTTAACTGAGGAATATCGGCAGATTGCAGGGGAGTTTTCTCGAGCTTTAAGTGGGATTAAGGAAGCACGTAAGCAAGATAAACATGCCTATGACCTTGCGACCCGCACTTTTTCTCAAGCGGTTGGTTTGTATTATGGAAAAAAATATTTCGGTGATGATGCAAAAGCTGACGTCTTGCGCATGACGAAAAAGATGATTGGCATTTATCAAGAGCGATTGCTTGCTAATAATTGGTTAACTCAAGCAACGATTGATAAGGCTGTCGTAAAGCTAGGTAAACTTGAAGCAATGATTGGTTTTCCTGATAAATTGCCAGAGATTTATCACAAATTACGGGTTGATTTAACTAAAAGCTTGCTTGAAAATGCCGAGGAGTTTTCAAAGCTTCGGATACTAGAAAGCTTTGCTAAGTTTAAACAGCCAGTTGACCGTACAGAGTGGCACATGCCGGCACATATGGTTAATGCTTATTTTAGTCCAACGTCTAATCAAATCGTTTTCCCAGCAGCAATTTTGCAAGCGCCGTTTTACAGCCTTGAGCAGCCAACCTCAGCAAATTACGGTGGGATTGGCGCAGTGATTGCGCATGAAATTTCGCATGCTTTTGATAACAATGGTGCATTGTTTGATGAATATGGCAATATGAATGATTGGTGGACTAAAGAGGATAAAGCAGCATTTGAAGAAAAGCAGCAGGCGATGATTGTTGAGTTTGACGGCTTAGAAATCTTTGAACGAAAAGTTAATGGTAAGTTGATTGTATCAGAAAATATCGCTGACAATGGTGGTATGAATGCGGCATTAACGGCTGCTAAGAGCGAAAGTGATGTTGACCTTCAAGCATTCTTTAAACAATGGGCGGAAATTTGGCGGATTAAGGTTCGT
>JAISYB010000187.1 GCA_031270215.1 Streptococcaceae bacterium
CTGTTTAAGCTCACAAGTGCGACTTTACCAGCCCATCAGTCAATCACGCTACAGCTGTTTGCTAAAGGTGGCAAGGTTCCAATCTTAAAAAAAGGTCAGCCTGTTATCTTACTAGCAGATAAGGCAGGACTCGTTCAGATGAGCAATCTACCCGGTCGGCGTTATCAAATAGAAGTATTGATTGACGGTCAACCGATGATGACCAATGGACTAAAACTCAAGGTCAAGCCTCTCTTGAAACAATCAGATTTGGTGTTTTATAATCGGCGCCGATTAGCACGCAAAAAGATTGATTTGACTGAGGAAAATGGACTAACGACTGTCCACTTACCCTAATCGTACGCATCAAGAGTTGAATATAGATAAACGCACGGATTGCTGTTCGTGCGTTTGTTGTGCTGTGGAAATTGCTGAAATCTGCCGAAGAGTTTCCGAAAATCTATTGAAGAACTGCCGAAATTCGTTGTAGATTTACCGAAAGTTGCTGAGGAGCTTGATAAAATCCGCTGTGCATTTTTCGAAAAGTCTACGTAGAACTGCCGAAATCTGCCGAAGAGTTTCCGAAAATCTATTGAAGAACTGCCGAAATCCGTCGCTGAGTTTGCTAAAAGTAGTCGTGAAACTTTCAAAAATCCGTCAAGGATTTTCCGAAAATCTACCAAGGAATTTTCAAAAACAGTTGTAAAATTTTTCAAAGCAGGCGAGGAACTCCCGAGAGTCATCGCAGAACTTGCTAAAATCTGTTGTGGAAATTTCAAAACTCGTCAAGGATTTTCCGAAACCTCAGCGTGAAATGCTCCCTTGTGATAAAATCCCAAAAAACCGCGAAGCTGTCAGTTAGACAATTTGCGGCTTTTGAGCTTTGTATCAAGTGATTGCCTGATTTTGGTGGGTGTATTTTGTGAAAGAGAAAGTCAGCGGAAGTAACGCCGATAGATTATTTATGATACGGACTGCCATTAATAATCATTTGTGCTCGGTAGATTTGTTCGATTAAGATTAAGCGCATGAGCTGATGCGGATAGGTCAGCTTGCCAAAGGAAATAGTCGCATTTGCTCGCTTTAAAATATCATCAGATAAACCGAGTGAGCCACCAATGACGAAAGCTAGGTTGCTTTGACCATTAATGCCAAGCTGTCTGATTTTTTCGGCAAAGTCCTCGCTGGTTGGCGCATTGCCATTGATTGCCAGTGCAAAGAGATAGTCCCTTGGATTTATTTTCGCAAGTAGTTTTGCAGCTTCTTTTTGCTTGACCTGTACCATCTCGCTTTCACTGAGGCGCTCGGGTGCTTTTTCATCTGGCACTTCGATAAGCTCAATTTTGACAAACTTCCCTAAACGCTTTTGATATTCAGCTATGCCGTCCTTTAGATATTTCTCCTTTAATTTGCCAACTGTGATAATTTTAATTTGCATTTATTCTCCAATCAACTGCTCGTGTAAGAGTGAGTATTCTTCCCATTCATCTAGTAGTTTTGCATGTCTTTTTTCCTGAGTGTCCACTTCTTGGTGCAGTGTTGTCAACTGCTCAAAGCTTTGGCTAATCTCGGGGCGCAAAAGCTCCTGCTGTAATCTCTTAATTTCTTGTTCTACGGACTCCATTTCCTCTTCAAGAGAATCAATTGTCCGAGTAATCTTACGTAGCTGTCTTTGTTTTTCCTTGGTAATATTGCGATTATCCTCTGCTTTTTCCTTGCTTTTTGCAGCGGGATTTTCTACGACATTTTCTGCTTTTTTCTCCAGATAATAGTCGTAATTACCAAGATAGCTGGTTGCTTTCTTACTTGATAGCTCAATGATTTGTGTTGCGATTTGGTTGATAAAGTAGCGGTCATGGGAAACAAAGAGGATTGTTCCTTCAAAATTCATTAAGCTGCGCTCTAGCACCTCTTTACTTTCAATATCCAAATGATTGGTCGGTTCATCTAAAATCAAGAGATTGTGATTTTCCATTGAAAGTTTGGCGAGCAGCAAACGCGCCTTTTCGCCACCGCTGAGTGTGGCAACAAGCTTTTTAACCTCGTCACCTGTGAATAAAAAAGCACCAAGGCGTGTCCGAATGTCTTTTTCGGCTGTCGTTGAAAAATCGTCCCATAGCTCGTTTAGGACTGTTTTATTTTGTGAAAGTCGTTCTTGGGTTTGGTCGTAGTAGCCAACAGATACGCCGCTACCAAGCTTAATCACTCCGGAAATCTTTGGTACTTCTCCAATGATCGTTCTTAAAAGTGTTGATTTACCGATACCATTTTCCCCGACAATCGCCAAGCGTTCCTTACGTCTTAGGATAAAGCTGATGTGCTCTGCGACAGGGCGTGCTTCGTAGCCGACAAAGAGGTCATCAAGCAGTAGCACCTCATTACCGGAAGGGTGATTAATCTGAAAGCTAAAATGAATACTTTGTGTGTCAAGTGTCGGTGTTGTTAGTACCTCCATTTTCTCAAGCTGCTTGCGTTTGCTCTGTGCACGCTTGGTGGTGGAGGCACGGGTGATATTTTTATCGACAAACTCGGATAGCTTAGCGATTTCCTTTTGTTGCTTGTCATATGCCTTAAGCTCTGTTTGGAAATTTTGCGCTTTTATTTTTAAAAATTGCGAATAATTCCCAACATAGCGTGTCATTTTCTGCTGTGAAATTTCATAGGTTAGATTGGTCGTTTTATCAAGAAAATAGCGGTCGTGGCTGACAATTAGTAGCGCTTGCGGATAGCTTTTCAGATAATTTTCGAGCCAATTTAGCGTTTGAATATCTAAATGATTGGTCGGCTCATCAAGGATTAATAACTCAGGCTTAGCAAGTAACGTTTTAGCTAATGCCAGTCTGGTTTGCTGTCCGCCAGAGAGCTGATTAATTTTCTTGTCGTACATTGCTTCTGGGAAGCTAAAGCCATTTAAGATTGTTTTGATTTCAGCTTGGTAAGTATAACCATTGTTATTGGCAAAGGCTAAAGAACGCCGGTCGTATTCGGCAAGCTTTTGCTTTAGCACCTCCCCTGTTAACTCACTTATCTGCTCAGTCATTCTTGTTAATTCTATTTCCTCATTAATTAAATCCTCAAAGACACTAAGCATTTCTTGAAAAATAGTTCGTTCAGAAGAAAGTGCGGCATTTTGGTCTAAATAGCTCATCTTAAGGTTCTTCTTGGTGACAATCTCTCCGGAAGAAGCTGTTTCAATGCCTGCAATTATTTTCAGGAAGGTGCTTTTTCCAGCGCCATTTTTCCCGACCAAACCGATTTTTGCATGTTCTTCAATCTGCATATTTAAATTGGTGAATAAAACCTCTGCACCAAATAACTTATTGATGTTCTGGGCTTGTAATAATAACATATCTTCCGCCTTTTCTTTTTCTTTCATTACAGTATAGCAAAAAATCAGAGTTAATGTGCCTTGGGTAAGATTTGTTTTGATCTTTTATCACAAAAAAATGTTACGAAGCTGAAGTTAGAATGGCGATAACAGTTTTTTCGAGTGAGTAGCAGTATTCATTACTCACCTATGATTATTGAAAAATCATCAATACAACTCGAAGGTGGGACAAACAGTGCCGACTAGGAAAATAGATAATTTTCTACGTCGTTAAATACTGAATCCCACCTTAGTGTGAGCTAAAATTAAAAGAAATTTTAGAGTTTTGTTTATTGCGCTCGCTTGCTTAATTCTAGCTAAATTGCTAAACTTACTGTGAAAAGACAAACTTAAATGGAGGTCAAATGAGATTGAAAGAAAAAAGTGAACAAGTTATTATTCCAAAAGCAACCGCAAAACGTTTACCAATTTATTTTAGACATTTGCAAAGATTAAATGATTTAGATATTTGTCGGACTAATTCAAAAGAGCTAGCAGAAGCATTAGCGATTGATAGCGCAACAATTCGGCGAGATTTTTCCTATTTCGGTGAATTAGGTAAGCGCGGCTATGGCTATGATGTCAAGACGTTAATGGCATATTTTGCTGAAATTTTAGAAGAGGACAAGCAGACAAATGTTGCTCTAATCGGCGTAGGGAACTTAGGAACAGCACTTATTCGTTATAAGTTTCATCGAAAGAATAATTTGCGTATCTCAGCAGCCTTTGAGCAAAAGGGAAGTGTGCATATTGGTAAGGTTGTCGAGGATGTACCAGTTTATGATATTGGTGAGCTAGAAGAACAGCTAGCAGCGCAAAAAATTGAGGTTGCCATCTTGGCAGTTCCAACTGATGCAGCGCAGCGAGTGATGAAGCGATTGATTGACGCCGGAATTAAAGGCGTTTTGAATTTTACAACCGTCCGTCTTTCAGCGCCGGAGCATATCATTATCCAATCAGTTGATTTAACCAATGAGCTGCGGACTTTAATCTATTTTTTAAGAGAAAATCAAGCATAAAGTCAAGTAATATGGGAACACAGCTTTTTAAGAGAAAGCCGAGTAAATGGTGAGTAAAACTTTAAAAAAATCGCTGTGAGTAACGCGTAGGCTTGCAATTAAGCTTATTTCCAAGAAATTTTCAATGCGGAGCGCTAGGCTCATAGATGAATCAAAAATCATCTGTAAGAAGGGAAATACAGTGTTTAGGGGAATATGAAAATGACGGATAGCTGCTCGCAGTGTTTGGAATTTATCACTTTTCTAGTTGACACTTATAAATCACGAACAATTATTTAAGGCTGGGGATATTTTCTCCAGCCTCTTGGTGCATGCCTTTTATCTTGGTATTAAAAGACAAGCCGAAAGGCTGATAAAAATTAAACAAAAGTCTTGACTTTTTCTGACTAAAGCATAAAATAAATAATAGGTTAGCACTTAGATTGATAGAGTGCTAACACAATTCATAATTTGGAGGGATTAATGTGTTAAAACCATTATCAGATCGAGTTGTTTTAAAGATTAAGGAAGAAGAAAAAACCATTGGTGGTTTGGTGTTTGCTCCGTCAGCACAAGAAAAACCTCAAATCGCAGAAGTAATTGCCGTAGGTTCAGGTACAAGAGATCATGGACAAATCATCACACCAGAGGTGGCAGTAGGTGATGTTGTTGTTTTTGACAAGTACTCAGGTGTTGAGGTCAAAGATGGCGGCGAAGTATTTTTAGTCGTAAAATTAGCTGATTTAATCGCAGTAGTAGAATAAAACGGAGGTTATTATTTTGGCAAAGGAAATTAGATTTTCAGAAGATGCACGTAGCAAAATGGTGCGTGGCGTAGATATTTTAGCAGATACAGTTAAGGTGACATTAGGACCAAAAGGGCGCAATGTTGTCCTAGAAAAAAGCTTTGGTTCACCATTAATTACAAATGACGGTGTGACCATCGCCAAAGAAATTGAATTGGAAGATCATTTTGAAAATATGGGCGCAAAGCTCGTTTCAGAGGTTGCCTCTAAAACAAATGATATTGCAGGTGACGGGACAACAACAGCAACTGTTTTAACGCAAGCAATTGTTCGTGAGGGCTTGAAAAACGTCACTGCCGGTGCTAATCCATTAGGCATTCGTCGCGGGATTGAGTTAGCAACAGCAACTGCCGTTGAAGCTTTAAAGGGTATTGCAACAGAGGTTTCAGGTAAGGAAGCAATCGCTCAAGTAGCTGCTGTGTCCTCTCGTTCAGAAAAAGTCGGTGAGTACATCTCTGAGGCAATGCAGAGAGTTGGAAATGACGGCGTGATTACGATTGAAGAGTCAAAAGGAATGGCAACAGAGCTTGAAGTGGTTGAAGGTATGCAATTTGACCGTGGATATTTATCACAATATATGGTGACCGATTCTGAGAAGATGGTTGCTGATCTTGAAAATCCATACATCTTAGTAACGGATAAAAAGATTTCAAGTATTCAAGACATTATGCCAGTTTTAGAGCAGGTTTTACAACAAGGGCGTGCGCTTTTGATTATTGCAGATGACGTGGACGGAGATGCATTACCAACCTTAGTTTTAAATAAAATCCGTGGTACATTCAATGTCGTTGCAGTCAAAGCACCGGGATTTGGTGATCGCCGTAAGGCAATGCTTGAAGATATTGCTATCTTAACAGGTGCGACAGTTATCACTGAAGAACTTGGACTTAACTTAAAGGATACAACGATTGAAGCATTAGGTACAGCAGGCAAGGTCGTTGTCAATAAGGAAAATACAATCATCGTTGAAGGTAGCGGAGATAAGGATGCTATTCTTAATCGTGTTGCGACACTTAAAGCACAAATCGCTGAAACAACTTCTGATTTTGATAGAGAAAAATTACAGGAACGCTTGGCGAAGCTTTCAGGCGGTGTTGCAGTGATTAAGGTCGGTGCAGCAACGGAAACCGAGCTTAAGCAGTTGAAATTGCGCATTGAAGATGCTTTAAATGCGACACGTGCCGCAGTCGAAGAAGGAATTGTTGCCGGTGGTGGTACAGCATTTGTTAACGTAAGTGCTAAGGTTGCAAAGCTTGAAGCGACAGGTGACGAGGCAACAGGGATTAATATCGTGCTTCGTGCGCTAGAAGAGCCTGTTCGTCAAATCGCTGAAAATGCAGGCTTTGAGGGCTCTGTCGTTGTTGATAAATTAAAACAAGAAGCAGCCGGCATTGGCTTTAATGCTGCGACAGGTGAATGGGTTGACATGGTTGCTGGTGGTATCGTCGATCCAGCTAAGGTGACACGTTCAGCATTGCAAAATGCAGCATCAGTTGCTTCACTGATTCTAACGACTGAAGCAGTTGTTGCGAATAAACCAGAACCAGTACAAGCGCCAACTGGTGCACCTGCTGGCATGGATCCATCAATGATGGGTATGATGTAGTCAGCAAAAGAAAGAGTCTGACCTAAAAGTCAGTCGATAATTTAAAAATGGTAGAGAGTTCCGAAAATCGGCAACCTTCTATCATTTTTTGCATGAAAAGGGTATAAAAAAGAGAATACGCTTGTTAAAATTTAAGTGATAAAGAAGGTGGACTCAGCATTGAACATTGTCACTAATTTTTTTTACGGTGTTTGCCGCTTACGTATTATTGCTAAGTATTTTACCGGCTTAATACTGCTGGTGTGGTATGCTAGTATAAAAGGGAGAATTAAAGTTTCAATGGGAGGATATTGTGGACTTGAAGGATTTATTGCGCTATAAAGCGGTATTGTTGTATTTGCTTTTTGGTGGCTTGACGACCATTATCAATTTACTAGTCTATATAGCCAGCCGAAAATTCGGACATCTCAGCTATGAGATTAGCACGACAATTGCATGGTTTCTCTCGGTTTTATTCGCTTATCTGACGAATAAGTACTATGTCTTTGAGGCTGGTGGGACAAAGGGCGTGAGATTATCAAGGGAGATTTTGGCGTTTTTTGTTTATCGGGTGGCTTCATTGGTTATGGAGCTTATGATTTTATTCATTTTATTTAGTTGGCTGCAGCTGCCGGAGTTTGCAGTGAAGCTCTTTGCACAGTTTGTTGTGATTGTTGCCAATTACTTGGCGAGTAAATATCTTATTTTCACAGAAAGGAATGTTTAGATGACTTTTTGGAAATATCTTAAAGACCAACTATTTGCTACTCTTTTTTGGCTAGGTCTATTAATCATTACATTAGGCGTTTTAGTGCTGACACCAAGCGTACGCTTTGATAAAAACGCATTTTTATACATTATCCTTTTGCAGACCTTGTTTTTTATCAGCTATCTGATTGCCAAGTTCATCAGAAAGACTAGCTGGTGGGAGTATATCAGCGATATTGAGGATAAACGCCGAGCAAATGACGAGTATTTTCTGGAAGAAGAACAGTTTATCAATCGTCAGCTTTTGGGTTATTTAGACGAAGAAATGCTGATACGCAATCGAATGATGAAGGCTCAGCAGGAAAATCAAAATTACATTGACGGCTGGACACATGAGATTAAAGTGCCGCTTTCGGCGACTAAGCTATTGATTGAAAGCTCAGAGGACGTTTTAAGTGATAGTGTCTACGCTCAGCTGGAAAATGAATTAAAAAAGATTGATGACTACATTGAACAGGCGCTTTATTATACGCGCACAGATAGCTTTTCACGTGATTACTTTATCCAAGAATACGAGTTATCTGAGATTGTTCAAGCAATCATTAAATCATATGCTAATTATTTTATCCAAAAGAAAATCAAGGTGCAGATAACAGGAGAGGCTCAGCAAATTTTGACGGATAAGAAATGGCTTGTCTTTATTCTCAACCAAATCTTTTCAAATGCCTTAAAATACACCCCAGACGGTGGGTCAATCAATGTGGAGCTCTTGCAAAGCGAAAAGGGGGTGACGCTTGCAATTAGCGATACAGGGATTGGTATTCCGCTAGAGGATCAGAAAAGAGTGTTTGAAAAAGGCTTTACTGGTGAAAATGGTCGCAGGACGGCTCAAAATGCGACCGGCTTAGGTCTTTATCTTGCCAATATATTAGCCGGAAAGCTCGGGCATGTTTTAAGTCTGGAAAGTAAGGTTGGGGTAGGCACAACTTTTTATGTCTACTTTCCCTTTCTGACTTTTTATAATGAAAGACCGGAGGAAAGATTTAAAACTTAGTTAAGAAGTGTTAGCTTTAGCTAAGAGAGGCGTTATTGATTGCTCGTGCAATCTTTGGCGCTGCTTTTTGATAGGTAATCTGATGTTGGCTGAGTAGCTTAGTGAATGCAAGCTTACCGGAATCATAGTCATCTACCTCAAGCTCTAGCTCGTAGTCACGTGTTTGGTTATACCAGCTTTCGTCAAGAGCGAGTAAGCCGATATCAAGCTTTTTCTCCGCGCGCTTGGTTGTTAATTTTGCGATTGGCACCAAGTCCTCTGTCGCAATACCCATGATCTTAAGGTGTGTGGCAATCTCTGTTTCGGCAAAATAATCTGTCGTAGCCTGAAGCTCATCATGCTTTAAATTAAGTGGCAGATTAATCTCCAAATGACCGTGAAGCTGCGGCACTTTTAAAGTAATCTCCGTAGTATCCGAATAAAAACGGATACGCAGCGCTAAACCATGTGCCTTTAGCGCACCTTTTGCGGTATCAAAATAAACATTTGTCTGATGAGAGAAGCTTGTGACATTAAACGCCTCAAGCAGCCTGAGATATTCAATCTGTGTTAGTAATGTTTTAAATTCAATTTCTAAGTTTTCCATCAAAGCCTCCTCGCAATACTTCTTATAGTATAGCACTGTTAAGGACAATTCGGGCAAAACTATGCTAGAATAAGCCTTAGAGAGAGATAAAAAAAGATAAGGAGGTGGCGCAATGGAAAGAGATTTCGACCTTTTTTTAGCGCCATATGTACAAGCGGTCAGTGAGCTAAAGGTTAAGCTGCGTGGTATTCGTAAGCAATATCGCAAGCAAGGACTATACTCGCCGATAGAATTTGTGACAGGTAGAGTTAAGCCTGTTGAGAGTATCTTAAATAAAGCAGCCTTGCGTGGCTTTTCAATGAATAAGCTGGAAACTGAAATGCAAGATATTGCGGGTATGAGAATCATGGTGCAATTTGTTGAGGATATTAGCGATGTGGTTGATTTACTGAGAAATCGTACGGACTTTACAGTCGTCCAAGAGCGTGATTACATCAGCAATAAAAAGCCGAGTGGCTATCGCAGCTATCACGTGATTATCAGCTATCCTGTTCATACGATTGAAGGCGAGGTGGAGGTTTTCGCAGAAATTCAAATCAGGACGTTAGCGATGAATTTTTGGGCAACGATTGAACATTCTTTAAACTATAAATATCACGGTGTCTTTCCGGAGGCACTTAAGGACAGATTGGAGCGTAGCGCAGAAATTGCCTATCTCTTAGACACGGAGATGTCTGAGATTAAGGACGAAATACAAGAAGCGCAAGCAATCTATGACCCACCACGGTGGAAAAATTTGCGAGATAAGAGGAATGATCAAGGTGAAGCAGAGTAAAACAATTGCGATTGTTGCAAATCGGCAGAGTCAGTCGCAGACGGTCAGGAATATTTTAGTAAAAGAGCTTAAAAAAAGGCAGTTTATCATTGATGACATCAAGCCGGAGATTGTGATTTCGGTTGGTGGTGATGGGACATTGCTTAAGGCATTTCATCAATATAAGGACTCTTTGAGCGATGTTAAGTTTATCGGTGTCCACACAGGACATCTCGGTTTTTATACGGATTGGCGAGATTTTGAGATTGCAGAGTTGATGGATAGCTTAGCAGATGATAGCGCTGAGAGTGTTGCCTATCCTATTTTAGATATTGAGATTACACTGGATAACGGCGAGCATTTACATTATAAGGCGCTCAATGAGTCTACGATTCGGCGTGTTAATCGGACTTTAGTAGGGGACGTTTACATCTCTGGTAATCGCTTCGAGCGTTTTCGTGGGGACGGCTTATCAGTGGCTACACCGACAGGCTCAACAGCTTATAATAAATCAGTTGGTGGTGCGGTCATTCACCCGAGTATTCGGGCGATTCAGCTGACCGAGATTGCTTCACTGAACAATATTGTCTTTAGAACACTTGGTTCACCAATGATTTTAGGTGAGCAGGAGTTTATCGAGGTACGTCTTGAACCAACGGAGGATTACACGGTGACGATTGACCATTTGGCATTACAAAATGAAAAGATTAAATGCTTGACCTATAAAATATCAGAGGAAAGTATTCGATTTGCCGGAGGAAAGCATACGCATTTTTGGGAGCGTGTCCGTCAGTCATTTATTGGAGAAGATGACGATGCGCTTTGAGTGGATTTATCACGGAAATGTACCTCAGAAGCTAAAAAGCTTTTTACAAAATCAAGGTATCTCAAAGCGGCTCTTAGCGAAGATTAAGTTTCAAGGCGGGGAGATTGCGGTCAATCAAACGGTGCAAAATGTCCTTTATCTATTGACTAATGGCGATATCGTAACGGTTAAAATACCCGATGAAGTAGCTCATGAGCGCTTGATTGCTGAGGAGATGTCATTAGATATCATCTATGAAGATGAACATTTCTTAGTGATTAATAAGCCAGCAGGGGTTGCTTCGATTCCCTCCCAGTATCACCCGCAAGGG
>JAISYB010000006.1 GCA_031270215.1 Streptococcaceae bacterium
AATTGGCTATCCGGCAAGCTTTTATATTGCAGAAATTGGACAAGGCGCAAGCAAGCAACAGATGGCATTTGAGGTTTAATTAAGAAAAAAGATTAGAAAAATTTACAAAATTAAGTCTAAAAATAAAAAAATATCGGAATTAAGAGAAGGGGAAAAATAATGAATGGAAGTAAGAAACAACGGTTGTCGTACGGATTAGGGGCGTTTGGACATGATATATTTTACGCCACACTTTCGACGTACTTTATGATTTTTGTAACAAGTACACTATTTAACGGTACAGATAAAGCAACAGCAGCAAAAATGATAGGAATTGTTACCAGCTTAGTCGTTGGGATTCGTTTAGTAGAGATTTTCTTTGATCCAATTATTGGAGGAATTATTGATAATACGGTAACGAAACACGGAAAATTTAAGCCTTGGTTAGTTGTGGGTGGGGGAGTGAGTTCCGTTTTATTGGTTGCTATTTTTACTAATTTTTTCGGCTTGGCAACGCATAATTCAACGCTTTATATTGTTCTTTTCGCAATTGTTTTCATTCTTTTGGATAGCTTTTATTCATTCAAGGACATTGCTTTTTGGTCAATGATTCCTGCATTATCTTCTAGTGCTAAGGAGCGGAAAAATATCGCAACAAGTGCTAGACTAGGAAGTGCCTTAGGAGCAAATGGAACAACACTTGCAGTTGTACCGATTGTTACCTTCTTTACTTGGCTTATGACTGGTCGTCATGCACAAGGCGCAAGTGGTTGGTTCTTCTTTGCCCTAATCGCAGCGATATTGTCTGGTGGGACAGCGTTGATTACTGCTTGGGGGACAAAGGAAGTAGACAGTAAACTTCGCCGTCAAAGTAAAACATCTATCAAGGATGTTTTCAAGGCGATTTTGAAAAATGACCAATTGATGTGGACGATGCTAGCATATATTGCTTACGCAGTTGCTAATGTTGCCACAACGGCAGTTTTGTTCTATTATTTCAAATTTATTATCGGAAATACTGCAGCCTTTTCACTTGTCGGAGTGATTTCAGCTATCTTAGGCATTATTGCTGTACCAATGTTTCCAACGCTGACTAAAATCTTTAGCAGAAAGATTGTCTATGTTGCAGGGATTGTTTCAATGCTTTTGAGTTATCTTTTGTTTAGTCATGCAGGTGGCAATTTAGGGGTTACCGTTGTCGGTTTGATTTTATTCTATTTCCCACAACAGCTAATCTTCTTGAGCGCTTTAATGACAATTACAGATTGCGTGGAGTATGGGCAGTTAAAAACCGGTGTTAGAAATGAGGCAATTACGCTGTCTGTTCGTCCGCTCTTAGATAAAATGGCAGGCGCCTTGTCAAATGGGATTGTTGGCTTTATCGCTGTTGCTTGTGGCATGACAGGGAATGCCACAGTACATGATATAACAAAGCAAGGACAACACACTTTTATTCTTTACGCCTTTTACATTCCGGCAGTTTTGATGATTATCTCTAGCATCATCTATGCTAAAAAGGTTCATCTCTCAGAAGATGAGCATGATGAAATTGTAGCAGTACTTGAAAAATCGTAGGAAGTTGGAGTTTTATGGATTTAGTAAGTCGTTTTAGTGCATTTGCAATGACGAGTGGGGTCATTGAAGAAATTGACCGAATTTGGTTTGAAAACGAGCTGCGCGCACTCATCGGACGAGATGATTTAGACGTAGTAGATTTAGATGAACTGACAGTTTTTTCAGTCGTTGAGCGCCTAGCTGACGTCTCAGAGTGTAGCGGACGGCTTGAAGCTTTAGACTGGACACGTGACATGTTTGAAACCAAGCTCTACGGCTTCTTGACACCCAAACCGTCTGTCTTACAAAAAGAGTTTGAGAGCTTGAGTCAAATTGACAGCCGCCAAGCAACCGATACTTTTTACCGTCGTTGCTTGGAAAATAATCAAGTCAAGACACGCGAAATCGCTAAGAACAGTCATTTCAATGTCCCTAGCCGGTACGGCGAAATGACGATTACTATCAATCTTTCTAAGCCGGAAAAGAACCCGCGCGAGATTGCAAAATTAGCCAATCTGCCTAAGAAGGCAACAGAGGACTTCCCAAAATGCGCTTTATGTATTGAAAATGAAGGCTATCTCGGTAGAATTGACTATCCAGCACGAAGCAATCACCGTGTCATTCGCTTTGATTTGGAGCAGGAGAAGTGGGCAATGCAATATTCCCCGTATGCTTATTTCAATGAGCACTCGATTTTCTTGAACGAAACACATCAAAATATGGTGATTGACAAGGGTGCATTTAAAAAATTGCTGTCAATCGTTCAAAAGCTACCACATTATTTTGTCGGTAGTAATGCAGATTTGCCAATTGTTGGAGGTTCTATTTTAAATCACGAGCATTTTCAAGGTGGACGTGCGGCGATGCCAATGGAAAACGCAGCAATTCGCCAAAGCTACTCATTAGCAGGAGGAGCTATTACAGCTCATATCTTGGAGTGGCCGATGAGCGTTATTCGCTTAGTAGGAGGAAGCCCAAATGAGCTAGTTGAGTTATCTGTGAAGGTCTTGGAGGCTTGGAACGTCTATGATAATAGTGATTTAGAGATTGTTTCGCATACCGGAAATGTTCGTCATCATACGATTACCCCAATTGCTAGATTCCGTGATGGTAATTATGAAATGGACTTGGTGCTAAGGGATAATCACACGACAGCTGAGCACCCAGACGGACTCTTTCATCCCCATAAGGCACATCACCATATTAAAAAAGAAAACATTGGTTTAATCGAAGTGATGGGTGTTGCAATTCTTCCGGCTCGATTAAAAAGAGAACTAGCTGAAATTAAAAATTACCTGATAAATGGTGGGGCACTTCCAACAGCTATTCATCAAAGCTGGACAGCAACACTAAAGGCGACGTATCCAAGGAGTAATGAGTCAATTGAGCGATTCTTGGAATTGGCAGTGGGAGAGAAGTTTGTTGCAGTATTAGAGGACTGCGGTGTCTTTAAAACAGATGCCGCAAGTCAAATGGCATTTCAACATTTCGTCCGCAATACGCTACCGATTAACGAAGCAAAGTAAACAAGTGTTACAGAAAAATACTACAAAAACCGCAGGGAATCCGTTT
>JAISYB010000120.1 GCA_031270215.1 Streptococcaceae bacterium
AAAGTTGAGAAAACAAAAATTCTCCCAATGAGAAAAGAGAGATGGAGAATGCTGGATTTGAAAGGTTTATTTTATAATTACACCTTTCAATATTCACTTGCTCATGTTCTACCAGAGGAGGTCAAATAAGATGAAAATTGCCATGTCAGGAACGTATTCAACAGGCAAAACGACTACCACACTTGCTCTTGCAAATGTAACAGGGGTGGCTCGAACACACGCCAAAACCATGAGAGAAATTCTCCCTCTTGCATTACCCAATAAAAAGTTAGAAGACTGTACAGCACCTGAGCTGTTTCAATTAGGTATCCGAAGATTTACAGAACGAGCGGTTCATGAAAGTCACTTAGATTCTTTTATCTCAGATGGTTCTTCCTTACATGAGTGGATTTATGGCACGGTCAGAATGACCGTCGGGATTAACCCGAACGACACCAACCAGAAAAATATTTCTGATGAGGGTTTGCTTATGATGAAAGAAGTGATTTATCATTTGGGCTGTGTCGTCAAAGACCATGCAAAAGAAACCTATGATTCTTTTATTCATCTACCTGTCGAGTTTCCAATACAAGAAGATGGTCATAGACCTGTATCCGAAGACTTTCGGAATCAGTCGGATAAGTTATTGCTTCAAACACTTGATGAGTTAGGAATAACCTATCATGTTGTGGGAGGAACGATTGAAGAACGGCTAAAGAAAATCATCGGCATTTATCACTTGCCAATGATGATGCCCATAGCAGAAGCGATTGAAAAAGCACAAGAAGAAGTCAAAGATTATCAAATTCAAATCGAAGACACGTTTTATAAGGAGGACGAATAAAGTGGAATTTTCAGAAGTGAATAAAAATCGTCATGCTGTAAAATCTTTCAATGGCGAAAAAATTAATAGTGACCTCCTTAAAGAGATTTTAACTGAAGCGACCCTTGCACCTTCAGCACACAATATCCAACCTTGGCATTTTGTTATTGTTGCCTCACAGGAAAAACGAGCAGCATTATCTACCGTTTTACCTGTCAATAATGCCAAGCAACATGAATCAGCTGGTGCAACGATTGTTGTGTGTTCTGATGTTGATTTGCCTGAACGAGTGATAGAATTAGTCGAAATTGGTGGAGAGTTTTTAGCAGGATTTACAAAAGAAGCCTTGTTAGAAAAAATGCCTTTGTTGTTTGAAAGCTATACAGAAAGTCAGTTAGCTAATTATCTGGCATTAAATATCGGGTTAGTCGCTCAAAATATTCTTCTAAGTGCCAACAATCGCACTATCAAGACCAATGTAATTTTGGGATTTGATAAAACAGGCGTAACAGAAATTTTAGGTCTTGATGAACGGTATCATCCAGAGTTGATTTTGACACTTGGTTACTCTGATGATGAGGGGAAAGCAAGTTACCGTTTACCAGTGGACTTCGTAACGGATATTGTCTAAATGAAATGGGGAAAATAAAATGGTTAAGATAATTACAGATACTTCTTTTTCAAAAGAAACGGAGGAAGGTTTAGTATTGATTGATTTTTTTGGTACATGGTGTCCACCGTGCAAAGCGCTTTTGCCAGTGTTGGAACAGATTGAGGAAGAATTAGCAGAGAAAGTAAAAATTGTGAAAATAGATGTGGACGAAAGTCCAGAAACAGCACGCTCTTTTGGTGTTTTATCTGTACCGACAATGATTTTGAAAAAGAATAATGAAGTTGTTAAACGTGTGACAGGATTTCATAACAAGTCCACATTGACAGAATTGATTTGTGATTATATCTGATAAAGAAAGTTAAGGGGAAAGCAGATGAAAAGAAGTATAACGATTTTATTGTTTATTTTTCTGGCTTTCTTTTTGTTGAAAAAGAACGGGGCAGGGAAGGCAACTGTAAAATGGATAAAAATAAATAAGTGATGAAACCTGTAGATATGGAGGGTGTTATAATGCTAGATTCGGTAGTTTTTCAGGAGATGAGCTTTAATGAATTTCCTGAAATAATTGAATTTGAGCAGATGATAAATTCATTTGGCTCAATTCCTTATTTTAAAATCAATGAGGGTTTACCGTTGAATTTGATGCGAATTGAAGGGAAAGATTTTATCAATTTTTCAAGCTATAATTATCTCGGCTTAAATGGTAATGAAGAGGTTATGACATTTACAAAACAAGCAATAGATAAATATGGTACATCAGTGTCTGCTAGTCGATTAGTTAGTGGCGAAATAGACTTACACAGAGCTTTGGAGCAGAAAATTGCGCAATTTCTTTGTGTTGAAGATTCACTTGTTCAAGTTGGTGGCTATGTCACAAATGTAGACATTGTTGGGAATGTAGTTGATAAAAGCGACTTAATTCTGATTGATAGCTATGCTCATAGAAGCATTATTGAAGGAACGATTCTTTCGCAAGCTCGTGTTAAGACATTTAGACATAATGATATGGCACACTTGGCACTACGATTAGAAAAACTTCGTTCAAAGTATAGACGGGTTTTAATCGTTGTTGAGGGTATTTATTCTATGGATGGCGATATTTGTCGATTGCCAGAGTTAGTTGACTTGAAAAAGAGATATGGGGCTATTTTAATGGTCGATGAAGCCCACTCTTTAGGAACAATAGGAAAGAATGGGAGAGGTGTTACAAGTCATTTTGGTATTGATTCTAAAGATGTTGATATTTTGATGGGAACCCTTAGTAAATCGGCAAGTAGTTGTGGTGGATATATTGCTGGAAGTGAAAAATTCATCAACTATTTGAGGTATAATTCTCCTAGTTTTATTTTTAGTGCAGGAATTTCCCCTGCTAATACAGCGGCAGCTTATAAATCGTTTGAAATTTTTGAGAATGACAGCCGTTTTACGAAAAAACTGAAAGACAATTCTAGTTATTTTCTTAAAGGTGTTAAAGAAATAGGCTTTGATACAGGATTGAGTGAAGGCACACAGATTATTCCTTTGATTTTCGGAAATTCTGATGTGGCACGGGAATTTTCAAATCGTTTAATTGAAGCAGGTATCAATGCTTTGCCTATTATTTATCCAGCAGTAAAGGAGAGTGAAGCACGGATTCGGTTTTTCATTTCTTCTTTACATACTGTTGAAGATTTAGATTACACATTGAAAGTATTGGAAAAATTGAAATCATCTACCATGTTAGGAGTGGAAAAATGAAATTTATTTTTTTAATTGGTGGGATATTAGCTGAAGTAGTTGGCACAACTTTTATGAAGTTATCGGATGGCTACTCAAAATTTACTTATACTGGCTTGACGGTTGCTTTCTATATTTTGAGTTTATTCTTAATGTCTAAAGCATTAAAGTATTTTGATGTCGGATTGGCTTATGCTGTCTGGTCAGGAGTAGGGATTGTTTGTTTAGGAGTTATAGGCATTTTCTTTTTTAAGGAAGATATGACACTTTTAAAAGCAAGTTTCATGCTTTTAATCATTGTTGGTGTTGTGGGTTTGAATTATATTTCAAAACCACTGTAAAAAATACCTTTGTGTCGTGAAGGAGATAAAATGTATAGAAAAGTAAAATTAGCTTTGAAAATGTTATGGTTTAGCTTGACTGGCAATATTGCTAACAAAGAGAATGACTATGATAAAGCTAGTCATAGCTATGATTCAATTTTCTCGAAAGAAATGGGGAGTTATTCAATAGAGGTTGTCACATTATTGGGTATTAGTTCAGGTATGGCTGTTCTTGAATTGGCATGTGGCACAGGACATAATACTGTGGCAATAGCTAAATTGTTGAATGGAAAAGGCAAATTAAGTATTGTTGACCAGTCTGATGGTATGTTGTTAAAAGCTAGACAGAAACTGATAGATTATAAAGATGTGGTTCATGATATTTATAAAGGCGATATGATTGACTATCTTGCGACGATGCCAAGTGGAAGTGTTGATAGGGTACTCTGTGCGTGGGCTATTTGTTATACACTACCAGTAAAGTTATTAAAGGAAATCAATAGAGTTCTCAAACCTGATGGAAAAGTTGGGATTATTGAAACTAGACCAGATTCTGAAAAACTTTTGATGACAGCTTTTGAAAAAGTAATTTTATCCAATCCATCATTATTAGTGAAGTCTATTGAAAATTACACTTTCCCAGAGAATAAGCAAATGTTGGGACACTGGTTTTCAAAAGCTAATTTTCAATCATTGAATTGTTGGGAAGGAAGAAAAGCATTACATTGTGAAACACCTAAAGAAATGATTTCATGGGTCATAGAATCTGGTGCAGCATCGGGATATTTTGATGCTCTTGATTTAACCAGAGAAGATGAAATCAAGGCATTGCTTGAAAAAGCCATTAAAGTAGAAATTGAAAATGGTGGAGATTCTATACTTTATCATACTTTTGTTGCGGGAGTGGCTAGTAAATGAAAACAGAAGAAAATAGCGGAAGATTGCTGTATATCGAAAATATTAAAGTTTTATTATCGTTATGTGTTCTGTTGTTTCATGTGAATAGTGCTTTTGGTGGGACAGGCGGTTGGTATCTAGTTGAAGCCTCCTCTGATTCAATTTCAATTGTCTTATTAACTTTGATAAATGCCATTTTGCAGAGTTTCTTTATGGGCTTATATTTCTTTTTGTCCGCATATTTTATTCCAAAATCGTTTATGAAAATGGGAACAATCATTTTTATAAAGACTAGACTACAAAAACTGCTTGTTCCTTCAACGTTTTACTTTTTTGTTCTTAACCCACTTTGTAAAAATATAGTAGAAAAAGTACCGTATTTAAAGGCTATCGGTTTTTACAATTTATGGTTTCCTATGGCATTGTTGTACTTTACTTTCCTATATCTAATGGTTGGATTTTTTAACGTTAAAATTCCAAAATTGAATTTTCCAACAAATAAAAACATCAATTTCTTCATGGTCTTCTTTGTAGTGATATGCTTTATTGTAAGACTAAAATTTAAAATTGATAAGATGTATTTTTCTGATTTTACGATTGGCTACTTTCCTCAATATCTATTCTTATTTTGTTTAGGCATATTAGCTTCACAGAATAATTGGTTAGAAATGATACATCAAAAAATTGCAAATGTTTACTTTAAAGGTTCACTGATTGCTATTGTCCTATTACCAATCATCTTTTTATTTCAAGAAAGTTTAGGCAGACCTGAAAGTTATTTTTATGGTGGTTGGCATCCAGAAGCTCTATTTTTTATTTTATGGGAAGTTGTGATGTTTACTGGGATAATTTTGAAAATTTTGACTTTTTTTCAGGAAAAATTCAACGATACGAATAAAGTATTGTCACTACTTTCGAGATTATCTTATAGTGTCTATATTATTCAAGCCCCTTTTATTCTTATCATGCAGAAGATTTTTGGGAAATTTGACTTTCCTGTTTTTGTAAATGTGTTTCTTATATTTGTATTTTCGTACCTGTGTTCAGTTGCTGTAAGTTATCTAATGTTAAAAATAAAATATTTAAGGAAATTTGTGTGAGGGATTGTAGTTGAAATATTTAAAAAGAATTTTTGTTATCACAGATGTAGGATTTATATTGTACTGGGCAGTAACAGCTATCGGCGTGTTACCTAAAGAATGGGCATATCATAACTATAAGAATCCAATTATGATTTCGTGGAACTGGTCATTTTTTCCGTTAGATATGTTTATTTCATTGAGTGGCTTTTTATGTCTTTACTATTACAAAAAGAATAATGATAAGTGGAGAACATGGTGTCTTCTGTCGTTAGTTTTTACAATGTCTTCGGGGGTTCAAGCGATTTCTTTTTGGTTCTTAACGAATGATTATAGTATTTTTTGGTGGGTATTTAATTTATATCTCATTGTCTATCCTATTTTATTCATCAGAAAAATATTGAAGAATGAACTGGAGTAATTAAAGTACAATACTCAACAAACTATAAAGAATATATGTTTGAAATTGAGAAGTTTAATTTGATAGTAGAAAAACATTTCAGTTGTTAAAGTACCTGATTTAGCAGGGATTACTTAGCACAGTAGATTAGTAAATACAATGTTGCTAAGAGCAGAAAGATGAGGTATTTCTTCATTCTGCTCTTTTTCTATGTTCAAATATATCATCTTAAAAAATCTTTTTTTGTCATTTTTTGAAAGTGTTTCGCTTTTTCTCTTTTCTAACAGTATTAGTATGTGGAGAGGGATAGAAAGAAAGAGAAAGTACTGATGAAAATTTTAAGTGAACGAGAAATTGAACAGCTATTTGACAGCTTCTGTAAAAAAATATTGAAAAATAAAGCTCATGATATTTTTAAGGCAGAAAAAAAGGAACTGGAAAATCAAATTTCAATAGAGTACCTATTGGAGCGACATCATGAGGATAATCACTTATTTTCTCTTCCTGATTACACGATTGAAGCGCATGCTTTTCCTTTAGTAACAGTTAATGTTGTGATTTCATTAGATAATGAAGAGTTAGCAGAGGCACTTTGGCTACTTAAAGAAGAAAGTCGAGAGGTTTTACTGCTCTATTACTTTCTTTCAATGAAAGATGAGGAAATAGGACGAAGATTTTCTAAAACTCGTCAAACCATTCAGAAAAGACGAGCCAGTGCGCTTTCTAAATTACGGAATATTCTGATAAATAAGGTGCGCTATGAAGAATGAATCCTTAGTAAGTTATGACATCATAGAACGTGCAGTGGCAGAAGATGAGATTGCAATGCTCTATGTTGTTCACCATTATGCTCGTTATATTGCGACTTTATCCATGAAAAAATTTAAAAGTTCATCAGGCACTGATTACAATCGCTTAGATGAATCTACTGTTCGTGAACTAGAAACCAAACTAATGGCAGGTGTTTTAAAATTTAGAATACCGAAACACTAAGTGCATGTCCCTCTCCATGTTCTTTGATAATTGAATAAAAACTATTCAGATACGTGAAATCAATTCTGAGCTATTTACCAATCTCGCCATGACCGATTTTTGAGCGAAAGAGGATTGAGTAAGTTCTTGATTTAGGCAATCAGGTGCCAGAACGAATTGATTTTGATAATGATACTTGCGCATTGCCCTGACTTGAATGAGTGAGGAAGTTGAAAGACTTATGTGTTTTCTGTCGAAAACAGTC
>JAISYB010000138.1 GCA_031270215.1 Streptococcaceae bacterium
AGAAGATGCGCTTCAAGGAAAGTTTTTACATGGACAATTAGAATATTTTAAAGCTTCAGAGCATTATCAAAAGTTACTAGAATCAGAGTCTAAATTTATTTTAAAAAGGCACTCTATTCTACAATCAATTCTAATCTTTTCAAACGCAATTTTTAGAAAGACTATTTTTAAGAATAGTAGTGTTTCAAAATACGAAGAACTAACAGGTAGTGCAAAAAAATATGCTGATTTTTTATATAAAAATCATGTTTGGATGTATCCATTTGAAGTGAAATCTTATTTTGATTTATCTAACAATGCTAAATCAGTATTTTTTAGGGATTTCTTTGAAAATCCAAAATACTTTAAAGATTTTCAGGCAGAATTGATTGATGATTTAACGCCTTTAAAGCCAATATTGAAGCAAAATGAGTTGTTGTTCAAAAAAATGGCTGAAACACAGTCAGTTTGTATTACTATCAGACGTGGTGATTTTTTAAGTGATAAATATAAATCGGCACATTTTTTGACAGATGACGCCTATTTTGTTAAAGGAATTGCAGCAATTAAGGAAGTTGTAGATAATCCAGTCTTTTTTGTTTTTAGTGATGATTTAGAATATGCAGCAGAATTTACGCAAAAGTTTCTTAAAGACGATGAATTTTTTGTAGAAACACCTGATAATCCAGTTTGGGAAAAGCTGCGTTTGGGAAGTGCCTGCAAGCATTTTATAATTTCAAATTCTACATTTAGTTGGTGGTTACAATTTTTAGGCTCTTATGAAAATAAAAAAGTGGTTGGTCCAAATATTTGGAAACCAAACACCAAATACGATAATCCATTGATTCAAGATGATTGGATTAAAATAAAAATGGATTCATAAATTGATAAAAAGTATTGACACTCAAATAAAGGAGAATAAACTCATGACGAACGAACGAACGAACGAACGAACGAACGAACGAACGAACGAACGAACGAACGAACGAACGAACGAACGAACGAACGAACGAACGAACGAATATATGCTTAGTGCTACCTTACTTTGGTAAATTGCCAAATTATTTTGAACTTTGGTTGTATAGTGCTGGGCAAAATTCAACAATTGATTTTTTATTAATTACTGATGCCAGTCTGTCCGCATATCAAGTGCCTGAAAATGTTTTGGTAAAGCAGATGACATTTGCCGAGATGCAAAATTTAGTTCAATCAAAGCTTGGGTCAGGTGTTTCAATTGAGAAACCTTATAAATTATGCGATTATAAACCCGCTTACGGTGAAGTTTTTGGAAATGATTTGAATGGCTATGATTTTTGGGGCTGGGTTGATCCAGATATGATTTTTGGTGATTTGAGGAAATTTTTAACAGAGGAATTACTCGCTCAATTTGACAAAATAAAAAAATATGGTCATTTGGTTTTAATCAGGAACGAGAAGCAATTCAATGAATTTTATCGTCAATCTGAGCTTGCTAAAGATCATCCAGGTGTTACTTGCCAAGACGCTTTTTACACAAAAGCAAATGTTCATTTCGATGAAAGCTATTTTATGAACGTTTTGTGGGATGAAGTAATGCCACGAACATATTATAAAGAAGGCATTGAATTTGCAGATATTGAACCAAATCAATTTGAACTGATAGCGACCGACCATTTTGGTAAAGGGGTCGAAGGGGTATACCATTTTGTTAACGGTCGGCTCTATCGAGTCTTTAAAGGTGGTGTGGTGGAAGTTGCTTGTATTCATTTATTAAAAAGAACGATGCGAGTGATGCCAGAAATTAATTTGAATAATTTTTGGATTACTGGGGCAAGCTTTATTAGTTCGGATGATGCAAATTTTTCTGAAAATTATTTACCTTCCAAAGAGGAATTAGCGATATTTGACGAACGAAAAAAAATCAATATTAAGAGACATAAAAAAAATCGTTATAACCTGACTAAATTAATTATAAAAATGAAAAAAATTTATCGGGAAAAACGAAGTCACAGAAAAGAGCTAAACGGCACGCATGAGGGGTATAAAAAAATTTAATAACGATGAAGGATTAAGGTGTTTTGCTGATTGGTATAAAGCATTTTATCAAATTTAAAATTAAAATAATATAGAAATGGTTTGACAAAATAATGGGGGATTTTGATAATGACGCAGAGCAGAGCAGAGCAGAGCAGAGCAGAGCAGAGCAGAGCGAGGGGTAGTTGATTTAACAAAGTATATTTTGGCATTACTGGTCGTTGCGATTCATGTGGGAAGAGTACCCATCTATGCACCTTTAGGGCGCTTGGCAGCACCAACATTTTGGCTGTATTCCGCTTACTTCTTCTTTCAACATCAGTCAAACATTAAGAATTTTTGTCTGCGGATTTTTAAGCTTTGGTTTGCCTGGAATTTGCTCTATTTACCTTTAACGATTCGGCAGGATTGGCATTACGTTAAATCAGGAGGAAAATTTTTAACTTTGTTCCTTAAAATTTTATTGCAAGGATTTGGGGTGGCGTTTTTTCCAGGCTGGTACTTACTTGCCACGATTTATGGACTGATTTTTATTGTCATTGCTCTGCGCTATGTTAATCTTAAGACGATTATTGCCCTAGGAATTGTTATCGAAGTCAGTTTTTCGGTGATTGAGCTTATCAAGCGCCATGATTTTACCTTGACGGACAGCTTTTTACGAGCGATTTTATTTCTTGCGCTCGGTGCTTATTTTGCCTCTGGCAATCATTTGGCAGCAGCAAAACAATCATGGAAAATCAATCTTTTTAGCATAACTCTTCTTTGTCTAATACTCACTCAGCATTTTATCCTTAACACCAATACAGTTTATGGCTTGGCTGCAATTGGCTCGGTGCTATTGTTGGTGTTAACTCTACCGCTAAAGCTCAAGCTCAAACACAGCTACGCACTGCGTGATTTATCCGTCTTTATTTATTGTTCACACATTCTTTGGTTAAGCGTTTTTCGATATTTTTTGAAGATTTATCATCTAAATCTGATGAATGGCAGGACAAGGCTATTATCCTACTTCATTATTATTACAAGTTTAAGCCTGATTGGCTTAATCATCATCAAGCTTAAAGTCTATCGACCATTTAAATGGCTCAATGTATTTTTCTAAAATAAAACAAGAGGTTGGATAATTATCCAGCCTCTAAATGTATTGAGTCAGCCAATTGATTATCTGACGGTTAATTTTTGGAAAGTCGGACATTACGACTTGTACGTAATCTGTTTATAATGGCTTCGAGTCGGACATTCCCCCACATTGCTTCAGAGCATTTACACACTCTTTTCTCCCATGCCTCTTTTCTGCTGTTTTTTCAGCAATGTCCATGCTTTTTTAAATATGCTGACAACAAGGAAGATGAGAATGAAAATCAAAGTAATACTTGCGCCAGACGGTGTTTCCAAGTAGTAGGAGGAGAATAAGCCGCTCATCATTCCAACAAGACCGATTGCAATCCCGAAGATAATTACGCTCGTAAAGCCCTTGCCAAGTCGCATAGCAATGATTGCCGGCAAGACCATAATTGCACTGACAAGTAGTGCGCCTGCAATCGGAATCATAATCGCAATCGCCACACCGGTAATGATATTGAAAATGATTGAGATTAAGGTAGTCGGTAAACCGTCAACAAAAGCAGTACTTTCATCAAAGGTTAGAACATACATTGGGCGTCTAAAGAAAAAGAATAATGCGTAGATTAAGATTAGTAAGCCAAATAAAACATAGACCTGTGACCAAGTAATCGTTACAATCGTTCCGAATAAATACTGCTGGATACTAGTTGAGCTAGTTCCTTGGCTCAAATTCATTAAGACAAGTGCTGAAGCAAGACCGCCGCTCATCAGAATTGCAGTCGATACCTCAGAGTAGGTTTTATAAACAGTTCGGAGATATTCTAGGACAACTGCCGCAATGATGACAATCACAATCGTTGTAATCGTTGGATTAAGACCCAGAAATAGCCCTAAAGCAACACCTAATAGTGAAACATGCGAAAGGGTGTCGCTCATCAAGCTCTGCCGCCGAAGGATTAAAAAGACACCTAAAAGCGGTGCAAAGAGCGAAATTGCAAATGAAGACAAAAAAGCACGAATCATAAACTCATAATGAAAAATGGACATCACTAGCCTCCTCGGTATGCACTTGGAAACAGCGCCAAGGCGTATTTTGTTTTCTGACCAAGTGAATGTGTCGGTCGAAATAATTATCTAAATCCTTGTGATCGTGGGTAATCATCAAGACAGCTTTATCATGTGCGTGTGCGTTGTGCTGCATTAATTCGTAAAATTCCAGCCGGCTCTTCTCGTCCATGCCTGTTGTCGGCTCGTCTAGGATAAATAAATCTGGGTCGGAAACAAACATTCTAGCAAGAGAAATCCGTTGTTTTTGCCCACCAGAGAGTTCACCGATTCGTTTGTTTCGCATTTCCCACATACCAACAGCACGCAATGCTTTCTCAACATGATCAAGGTCGTGTTGAGTTAGCGGCTTGAACCAATGCCCACGAGGATAGCGTCCGCTTTTGACAAGCTCTAAGACAGTGCTCGGAAATCCTGCATTAAAAGAAGCAATCTGCTGAGGAATATAGCCAATACGTAGCGGAAGTCCTGCGTGATTGTTCTTTGATAGTTTAACGCTACCAGTTTCAGGCTTTAATAAACCAAGCGTTGCTTTGATTAGGGTTGATTTGGCGGCACCATTCTCTCCGGTTAGGATAACGAATTCACCATTATCAACATGATAGCTAATGTCTTCTAAAATAGGTTCGTCATCGTAGTAAAAGCTAAGATGTTTAACATCAATATAGCGCATAACACTCTCCTTGTTTTTACAAAGTTCTAACTAAATAGACCTCATTGCAGAATCCTTTGATACTATTAAAGACCCTTTTTGCTCGGCTTTCTTTTCTGCAAATGGCAAATACGCTGGGTCCACTACCACTCATCAGGACGCCATCTGCACCGTAGTTAATCAGCTTGGTCTTGATTTTATCAACAATCGGATATTGTCTAGCTGTGATAGCTTCAAGTGAATTGCCGAGTAGCACGGGGATTTCACTTAGTTTTTGCTCAATAATGACCTGTCTAAGTCCTTGGACGTCTGGATGGTTAATTGCTGCTAGATTGACCTGTTTAAAGATACTAGGTGTAGAAACGCTAATCTGTGGCTTGACCAAAATCACCCAAAATCCTTGAAATTTCGGTAATAGCTCAACATTCTCACCACGTCCAGTGACAAATGCAGTCTGCGAGTAGATACAATAAGGCACGTCACTACCGAGAGATTCGCCGATTTCAGCGAGTTCTTCTAAGGATAGATTGAGCTGCCAGAGCTTATTTAAGCCACGAAGTGTTGCCGCACAGTCGCTAGAGCCACCAGCAAGACCTGCAGCAACCGGAATAATTTTATCCAGATAAATCCTAACGCCTTGATTAAGCGCAAATTTCTTTTTCATCAGATGTGCTGCCTGATAGATGAGATTTTTGCGATCGGTTGGCAGATATGGCACATTTGAAGTAATTGTGATTTTGTTATCATTGGTTGAACTAAAGGTTAAGGTGTCAGTAAGATCAATGCTCGTCATAATCATTTCAAGGTCATGAAACCCGTCAGGACGCTTGCCGATTACATTTAAACCGAGATTAATTTTAGCAGCTGCTTTTTCGATTATTTCCATAAATTCTCCTCTTTTCATTGTTTCTACTATAACAAAAAACGGGCGATTAAAAAAGAAGGATTGAATAATTAGCTCTAGATTACTGCTTACCATTCAGCTTTTTGACAAAGGCTGCTGTTTTTGTGGCTGTCTGTAAAATAAATAAAAGTATCAGCAGAAATAAAATCTTGGAATATTGGAAATATTTAAGGATTTGGCACGACGTAAGAGAACAAGTGCAAACCTTTCGTTTATAGCGTATAATAAACATAAGGAGAGGTTGACAATGAAAATAAAACGTAGTGAACGTATGATTGACATGACTTATTACTTGATTAATCACCCGCATGAGATGATTTCACTTGCTTTTTTTGCAGAAAAATACCATTCGGCAAAATCAAGCATGTCAGAGGATTTAGGCATAATCAAAAAGCGCTTTGATGAAGAAGGAATTGGTGATTTGCAGACGATTCCAGGGGCTGCTGGTGGCGTGAAATTTGTACCTCAGTTAAAGGATGGCGACGCATTAAGAAAGATTAAACGAATCGCAGAAATGCTTTCCGAGAGTAATCGTTTATTACCGGGAGGGTATGTCTATTTATCTGATTTATTAGGACATCCATATGTTTTAAAAGCAATCGGGCAAATCATTGCTTCAAGATATGCGGATAAAGAGATTGATGCTGTTATGACGATTGCTACTAAAGGTGTACCAATCGCCCAGTCTGTTGCTTATTATCTAAATGTACCCTTCGTGATTGTTCGGCGTGATTCAAAGATTACAGAAGGACCGACTGTCTCAGTCAATTACGTTTCAGGTTCAAGTGCTAGAATTGAAAAAATGGTGCTCTCTAAGCGCAGCTTAAGGCGTGGTAGTCGTGTTTTAGTCGTCGATGATTTTATGAAGGGTGGCGGCACTCTCAATGGAATGAAGACGCTAATCGAAGAATTTGAAGCTGAGTTAGTTGGCGTTACCGTCTTTGCTGAGGGCAAGTTTAATGGTGAAAGACAAATTACCGACTATGATTCGTTATTATACGTCAGTGATGTTGATTTAAAGACCAAGACGATTACGGTCGTTCCAGGGAATTTGTTCAATGAAAGCTGAAGCCTTTCTTGCACTTTTTCCAAAAGCTATTTTAAATCCGAGCTCGCAAAACTATCTTTGCTTTGAAGTAGAAGGTAAGCAATTTGGTCTGCTCGAAAGTGATTTGACTGTGCGTGAGCAACAGCTACTCCTGATGCTTTTCCCTCTTAAAAAGCCGCAGGTCGCTCATCAATGGTTGACAAATCTATTAGATAAAGATTATCAAAATGCCTTTAAGCTTCGGATTATTCAATTTGTCGTTAGCAATAAGGTGGTAGAAGAGGACTTCCTATCAAGCTTAAAGCTTTTAGTCCCTAATGTTGAAGCAGTTTTCTTTATTGACCAAACGCAAGGTTTGTTGATTGAGCGCTTTTGTGGGGAGCATTTATCTTTTGAGGAGTTTGAGGAGATTTTTCAAGCTCTAGGTGTGGACTTTTCGGTGTCAATTACCGCTTATCTCGGCTTGTTCTTTGAGAAAGACAGTTATCAGTCGATTTTTTATCAATGTGAGCGTGAATACTTTAAACTCTTGTGTGATTTTAAGAGGAGCTATCAAGTCACGCTGAGTTTTGCGGATTATTTTTTGAAGCATATAGAGCAGGCGATTAATCAGCCACTTGCAAATTATCTAAAGGAATGTTTGCAGCAGGATAGTGATTTGAAGCAGTTGATTATAACGCTTTGGGAAAGTGACACTTCATTAAGCGTTGCAAGCTCAAAATTATTTATTCACCGTAATACCTTGCAGTATAAGCTTAAGAAATTCCAAGAAGCTTTTGGTTTTCCGTTAAAAAATCTAAAAACATTAAGTCTATGCTATTTATTACTGGTGCAAGAGGAGTAAATAAACGCATGAATGCGACTGATTAGCCGTACTCATGCGTTTTTGTTTGTGTTTATTCAACAATGCGAAGCTCTGTTTTAGGGTCAAAGAAGTGTCCCTTATTGGTATTAAAAACTAATTCAACGCTATCGCCAGGCTTATGGAAATCACGTGCGTCAACTTTGGAAACAAATTCGCTATCACCAGTCTTGGAGTAAAGCATTGTTTCAGCACCTAAGAGTTCTGAAACGACTACCTCTGCTTTAACCTTAGCATCTGGGAAAACGTCCATGACAAGATTTGAAGCGGAGATGTCCTCCGGACGAATACCAAAGAAGATTTCTTGACCATTATAACCCTTGGCGTCAAGTAATTTTCGTTGACCTTCTGTTAGTTCGATCTCGATACCGTGATGGTTTGTAATTACGCCGTCCTTATAGGTTACGTTGAAGAAATTCATAGCTGGGCTACCGATAAAGCCTGCGACAAATTTATTAGTCGGTTCATTGTAAACTTGTTGTGGTGTGCCGATTTGTTGAATGATACCGTCTTTCATAATCACGATACGATCTGCCAAAGTCATCGCTTCCGTTTGGTCGTGAGTGACGTAAATGGTTGTTGCACCAATTCGGCGGTGGATTTTTGCAATCTCTGCACGCATAGATACACGAAGCTTAGCATCTAAGTTTGAAAGTGGTTCGTCCATTAAGAATACCTTCGCATCTCGAACAATCGCACGTCCCATTGCGACACGTTGACGCTGTCCGCCAGACATATCAGCGGGTTTACGTTCTAATAAATCAGTCAATCCTAAGATTTCTGCGGCCGCTCTGACACGTTCATTAATCTCTGACTTAGGATATTTTCTAAGCTTTAGACCAAATGCCATATTATCAAAAACGGTCATATGTGGATAAAGAGCGTAGTTTTGAAATACCATAGCAATGTCACGGTCTTTTGGTGTGACATTATTCATCAAGACATCTCCGATGTAAAATTCGCCGTCTGTAATGTCCTCAAGTCCTGCAATCATGCGCAGGGTTGTTGATTTTCCGCAGCCACTTGGACCAACAAAGACGATGAATTCCTTGTCCTTAATATTTAAATTAAAGTCCTTGACCGAGTAACTGTCATTGTTTGGATACTTCTTATCAACATGTGTTAATTTCATTTCTACCATTTTTTTTACCTCTTTTCGTATGTTTAAGCCAATTATAGCGGAGTGGTATTTTGGAGAAAAGGTTCAATTAAACAAATAATCGCAGAGTTTTTGTGCAAAATGACTAAAAATTTCTTTGTTATGTTACAATAAATCCTAGTGAATGGTAAAAAGTTGTGTGAATTTTCATCGTCAATTTAATGTTTAAGGAGTCTATTTATGGAAATCAGCCGTCAAAAGGAATTTGTTCAAGCTTATCATTATGATGCTAGAAATCTGGAGTGGGAAAAGGAAAATTCAACGCCAGAAACAGAGATTAATGTCAGTTTTCAGTTGCATGATGCTAATGAGAAAGAGAATCAAACAGCATTAGGGACATCATTACAGTTTCAGCTAGTCTTTGATAACTATGTTTTAACAGGTGTTGTAACCCAGATAAATGTCATACATCACCGATTAATTAAGGCGCAAACAGATTTAAACCAAAGTGAGGTTGAGGAATTAGTTGCACCATTGTTTGATTTAATCAAGAGAATGACTTATGAAGTAACCGAAATTGCCATGGACGAGCCTGGCATTCAATTAAATTTTGAAAAGCAATAAGGAGAATTATGAAACTAGCAGTATTAACGGATACGAGTGCGACATTTACTAATATGCCACATTTTGACAATTTATTTATTCTGGATATTCCGATTAATATTGATGGTGTGGAATATATTGAAAATAAAAACATCACGATTGATGATTTTTATATTAAGATTCGTCAAGCGGAGTATTTCCCTAAAACAAGTCAGCCGTCAATTGGTATGACCTTTGAATTGGTTGAGAAATTAGTTGAAGCAGGCTATGACACAATTATCGGCTTGTTTTTATCCAGTGGAATTTCAGGATTTTATCAAACGGTTCAAATCTTGCAAGCACAGTTTCCGGCAGTTGACTTTCGGTTGCTTGACTCAAAGATTACAAGTGCACCGTTAGGAGAAATGGTCAAAACTGCCCTCGTGATGAATGAGGCAAATCAAGATATTACGCAGATTATCGCAGCATTAAACCAGATGATTGAAGGGGCATTAGCTTATATTATCGTTGATGATTTAAATTACCTCGTGCGTGGCGGCAGATTACACGCAAGCAATGCCATGATTGGCAATTTACTGAAAATCAAGCCGATATTGATGTTTGATGAAGGAGAAATTGTTCCAGCAGAAAAGGTGCGAACACAAAAGAAGAGTATCAAGCGTTTGGCGGAGCTTATCAAGGAACGAACGGACGAGATTCCTTCTAAGCTTTGGTTAATTCATGCAAATGCCTTTGATAAAACAGCGTTGCTTAAGGCGCAGCTCAAGGCAGATTATGGTTTGCATGCAGAGATTGTGCCATTTAATGCAGTGATTACTGCACATTTAGGAGAGGGAGCGATTGGTGTTGGTTTTACCCCAAAACTCACAGATGAATGATTTGACATTAAAAGCGGCTCAAAGGCAGCTTGATGATTATATCAGTCGATTTAAGATTGGCTACTTTCCACCACTTTCGCAGCTGGCAAGGCTGACTGAGGAAGTGGGTGAGCTGGCGCGTGAAGTGATGGATAGCTATGGCGAAAAGCCAAAGAAAGCCTCCGAGCCTCTAAGCAATGTCGCAGAGGAATTGACGGACGTTTTGATTAATCTAATCATCTTTGCAAATAGCTTAGAGATTGACCTCCAAGCACAGTTTCAAAAAAATATGGAAAAGTTTGAAAGTCGGGACGCAATGCGTTTTGAAAGAATAGAGCAAAGCGAGGGATAAAATGATTAAGGTTGTAATTGCAGGCTTCTTAGGGAAAATGGGACAGGCGGCGCTTAATATGGTGCAAAACGAAGCAGAGTTTGAGCTTGTTGGCTTAATTGATCCATTTGCTAAAGATAAGGAGCTTCAAGGTGTTCCGGTTTATAATGACAAATCAGCGCTTTTAGATGTGTCAGCTGATGTCTGGATTGATTTTACAGTACCGGAGGTTGCATATGAAAACACTAAATTTGCCTTGGAAAATGGTTTTTCTCCTGTTGTTGGGACGACCGGCTTTACTCAAGAGGTGATTATTGAGTTAAAGCAAATAGCGAAATCAAAGAAATTAGGCGGATTAATTGCGCCTAACTTTGCGATTGGTGCCGTTTTAATGATGCAATTTGCTAAAAAGGCAGCAGAATATCTGCCCGATGTCGAGATTATCGAGCTACATCATGATCAAAAAGTAGATGCGCCGAGCGGTACCGCCCTAAAAACTGCCGAGATGATTGCGGAGGTTCGTCAGAAAAAATTACAAGGCGCTGTAAATGAAATCGAGCTAATTGACGGCGCAAGAGGTGCAAATTATGATGGTTTGAGGATTCACAGCGTTCGTTTACCAGGACTTGTTGCACATCAAGAGGTCTTGTTTGGTGCAAAGGGCGAGGGTCTAACGATTAGACATGATTCATACGATCGATCTTCATTTATGTCGGGCGTTAATCATGCAATTAAGCAGGTTGTGCTTCTTGATGGATTAGTCTATGGGTTAGAGAACTTGCTATGAAATTGAATAACCTACCTTTAGAATTTAAACAAGCGCTGCCTGTATTGGCGAAGCTTCAGGCTGCAGGATTTTTAGCTTATTTTGTTGGTGGTAGTGTTCGGGATTCCTTATTAGGACGCTACATTCATGATGTCGATATTGCGACTAGCGCAACGCCCTATGAAGTAAAAAAAATCTTTTGCCGCACGATTGATATCGGTATTGAGCATGGCACAGTTCTAGTTTTGATAGATGATTTGTCATTTGAAATTACAACCTTTAGAACAGAAGATCAGTATCAGGACTTTCGCAGACCAAAGTCGGTTGCCTTTGTTAGAAGCTTATCAGATGATTTAAAGCGCCGTGACTTTACTGTCAATGCACTTGCGATGGATAGTTCGGGCGAAATTATTGATTTATTTGACGGTTTGACGGATTTATCAGCTAAAATTATCCGTGCAGTCGGCAATCCTTCGGAGCGCTTTGGAGAGGATGCTTTGCGAATTTTGCGTGCCTTCCGCTTTGTTAGTGTCTTAGGTTTCGAGATTGATTCCGACACCTTGGCAGGAATTGCTAAGACAAAGCATTTACTAGCGCATATCTCAGCAGAACGCATTGAAATGGAACTTTCTAAGCTGCTGGTTGGCTCGTTTTACACACAGGCAATCGGTGAGCTGCTCAAGCTAGAAGTTGAACAAGGGTTCCCAGCAGACATCACACGTGGTTTAAAAGGCTTAGCTAAGCTTAATTTACCATTATCGCTTGAAGCTGCGTGGGTGCTATTGTGTTATTTTAATCAGTCTACGCCAGAGGAGGTCAAGCCATTATTAAAGGCATTTAAGCATTCAAATAGTTTTATCAAAAGAATTATGAGATTATTAAGTGGCTTGTACGAGCGCCTTAGAGGTCAATGGACGATTGATAGCGTTTATAGCTACGGCTTGTCAGACTGCTTGGCGATTGAAGCGCTGGCTGACAGCTTGGGTCAAAGGCGAGATGATGAGCAGATTCGCCAATTGTTTGCGGCATTACCGATTCATCACAAGACGGATTTAGCGATTAATGGGACGGATATTTTAGCAGTCTTAGATAAAAAGCAGGGTAGTTGGTTAGGCGAAGTCCTATCCGAGCTTGAATATCAGGTGCTTCACGGCAGGCTAGACAATCGTCGGCAAGACTTGCTTGACTATCTCTTAAAGCTAGAGCGTAAGTAGCCTTGATAAGCTGGAAACCTCTTTAATGAAGTCAAGTAGCGCCGACTGGACGTCAACTAAGGTAATTCGCAAAGGCACGTTGCCGCATTGTTGCTTGTGTAGCGAACATTAAACAGAAGGCAAAGACCTATTGTCCCAACCTCAACTTCAATGCCATAGGGAAGCGATAGATGCGGGCAAGTGTCCTCATTTTTTAACTTTTTATGTCGTTAATCGCCGCTGTTTCAGCTTTAGAGGGATTAAATATTCAAGACTAAAAAAGATTTCCTAGAGCTTGTCATCTTTCGGCAGGTCTGAGCCAACATCTTTGATTGACAATCGTGTAAAACTCTTAGCTTCTAAATGACAGGAGAATGAAATGAAGGAATTAAAGGTTGAACATTTAAATAAGTCAGTAGGAGATAAGGTATTGTTTACAGACGCCTCCTTTTTGCTTCGTGAAAATGACCGTGTTGGTTTAATTGGCGACAATGGCACCGGCAAGACGAGCCTGTTAAACTTGATATTTGATGGCTATGGCTTTGACGGTGATGTCAATCCTATCCAAAAACCTGCGGATTTCACGATTACTTATTTATCACAAACACCGGATTTTAAGGAAGAGGATAGCGTGCTAGAGGCAGTTTTGACTAGCAATCAGCCAGCCATTCGAGCGGTTTTTAATTATGAACAGGCACTGTTAGCATTATCTCGTGAGCATACCCCGAAGTTTCAAAGGCAATTGGAACTGGCTGAGGAGAGAATGCATGAAACAAATGCGTGGACGATTGAAGCAGAGGTCAAGGCAATTTTAACTCAGCTTGAGATTACCGATTTTCATCAGCGGATTGGGGAATTATCAGGCGGTCAAAAGCGCCGTGTACAATTGGCAAATGCACTCGTGACACCAACGGATTTATTGCTTTTAGACGAGCCAACGAACCATTTAGATGCACGAGCGATTCTTTGGCTACAGAGCTATCTGATGAAATTTAAAGGAATTTTGCTCTTTGTAACGCATGATCGATACTTTCTTGATGCAGTTAGTAATAAAATATTTGAGATTACTAATCAAGCCATTCAGCAATATCAGGGCAATTATGCGGATTATCTGGCGCAAAGGGCGCAAAGAGAGCAGCTTCTTGTCAGTCAAACACATAAAGCAAAGCAGCTCTATAAGGATGAACTCGCATGGATGCGTGCTGGAGCTAAGGCGAGAAGCACGAAGCAGCAAGCACGGATTAACCGATTTAATGCTTTAGAGGAAACACTTAAGGGGCAAAAGGTCAAAACGAAGCTGGATATTCACTTTGATGCCTCGCGGATTGGTAAGAAAGTAATAGAGATAATAGATGCTAGCTTTCGATATGACCAACAAATAATTTTTGAAGATTTTAATTTAATCATTCAAAATACTGATCGAATCGGGGTGCTCGGGAAGAATGGCGCGGGGAAAACAACGCTGTTAAAGCTATTAACTGGAGAATTATCCCTGACCTCTGGGAGCTTTGCAGCAGGAAAAACTCTAAGAATTGGTTACTTTTCTCAGGAAATTAAAAATTTGGACGATACTAAGCGAGTTCTGCCGTTTCTACAATCATTTGCTGAAAGCTATCAGAGTGCAGGAGAAACGATTAGTATTACGAGTCTGTTGGAGCAATTCTTATTTCCCAAGGAAAGTCATGGTAAGCTGATTGGTACACTTTCAGGCGGTGAAAGAAAACGGCTATATCTATTGACCTTATTGATAAAAAAGCCGAATTTTTTAATCATGGATGAGCCGACTAATGACTTGGATGTGGCAACCTTGATTGTCTTAGAGCATTTCTTAAGAAAGTTTCAGGGTCCAATTGTTGTGGTCAGTCATGATCGTTATTTTATGGATAAGGTAACGGATAAGCTTTTAGTCATAAAAGATAAAAGAATTACTGAGTATTTTGGCAATTATTCAGATTTTTTAAATGAACAGGCGGATAAGCAGGCAACTTCAAATATTTCAGCTAAGCCAGCCGGAGCTGGACAGCAAAAGCCAGTCAGTCAGAAGCTATCGTATTTTGAGAAGAAGGAGTGGCTTGTGATTGAAGATGAAATTGCTGAACTTGAAGTGCAGCTTGAAACGATTGACACTCAAATGAACGACTGCGGCAGTGACTTTAGTCAGCTGAATCAACTACAAAAAGAATTGGACGAATTAACCGCTCGCTTGGAGAAAAAGTACGAGCGTTGGGAATATTTAAGTGAAAAAGCAAGTGAAGCAGACTTACGAGCATGAAAAGGAGAGTTTATGACTTACGCAGATTATCTTTTTAAAGCAAATATCACCAAAATCTTGAACGAGGGTGTCTTTAGCGAGCACGCTAGACCACGCTATAAAAACGGTCATATTGCCAATAGCAAGTACATCACAGGCAGCTTTGCGGAGTATGACTTGGCTAAGGGACAATTTCCGATTACAACGCTTAGACCAATTCCAATCAAATCAGCGATTAAGGAGCTGCTCTGGATTTATCAAGACGAATCCAACGATTTATCTGTTTTAAATGACAAATACAATGTCCATTATTGGAATGATTGGGATATAGGAGATGGCACAATTGGACAGAGATACGGCGCAACGGTTAAAAATCACCAGATTATTAAAAACCTTTTAGACGGATTGGAAAAAAATCCATGGAATCGCAGAAATGTGATTAACTTATGGCAATACGATGACTTTAATCAAAGCGAGGGGCTTCTACCTTGTGCATTTCAGACGATGTTTGATGTCAGACGTGTTGACGGAGAAATCTATTTAGATGCAACTTTAACTCAGCGTTCCAATGACATGCTTGTTGCCCATCACATCAATGCAATGCAATATGTTGCGCTTCAAATGATGATTGCCAAGCATTTTGGCTGGCAAGTCGGTAAGTTCTTTTATTACATCAACAATTTGCACATTTATGACAATCAAATGGAGCAGGCGAAGATTTTATTAGAACGTACACCGGCAGAAATTGAGCCAAAATTAGTTTTGGATTTGCCAAATGGCACAAATTTTTATAAAATAAAGGCAGAGGATTTTGAATTGGTTGATTATCAGCCGGTTAAACCGCAATTAAAATTTGATTTAGCAATCTAAAAGGAGACTGCATGATTTCAGCAATTTGGGCAGAAGATGAGAACCATTTAATTGGCAAAGAGGGTAGCCTACCTTGGCATTTACCAAATGACTTAAAGCATTTCAAGGCGTTAACGCTTGATAAACCGATTGTTATGGGACGTGTGACCTTTGAAGGCATGGGCAAGCGTGTCCTGCCGAGAAGAAAGACGATTGTTTTAACTCAAAATAAAAACTATAATCCAGAAAACGCAGATGTCCTAGTTATGACGAATAAGATAGAGGTTCTGGAATACGCTAAAACAGTTGATGAGCTAATGATTATCGGCGGACGCCATATCTTTGATTTGTTCATGGATGTGACAGATAAGATTTATCTAACGGTTATTCATCATCAATTTATCGGAGATACCTTTATGCCGGAGATTGATTTATCAAAATTTAAATTAGAAACAAAGATCAGACATCAAGCGGATGAGAAAAATTTATACGACTATTCGTTTATGGACTATCAAGGATTGCTTAGTAATGATTGAAAGGGGAGAAAAAGATGGGTAAGACAAGATTAGATCGGCGCAAGGAGTTATTACGTAATAAGCAGGCAACACGTCGTCGCTTAGCGAAACGTTCATTTGTGACATTTTGCAGTGCGGCAATTATTGGTGGCACCGGTATGCTGCCACAGTTTACCTCTGAGGTGAAAGCAGAGCAATACGACGGCACAGGCTATATCAATGATTTCATCAATACGATTGCACCAACTGCGGCAACTCTAGCGGATGCAAACGACCTTTATGCTTCAGTGATGATTGCACAAGCAATCTTAGAGAGTAATTATGGCAGAAGTGCTTTGTCGCAAGCACCATATTATAATTTATTCGGTGTTAAAGGTAGCGACATTACCTTAGAAACAACGGAGCATTTGGATGGTAGCTATGTGATTATGCCTGATGGCTTTGCGGCATATGATTCATATTACAGCTCAATGATTGACTATATTGATGTTTTACTCTATACATCGTTTGATGGGGCTAATCAGTATTATTCCAAGGTCTTTAAGCGTAATACGACTAGTTATCTGGATGCTTTATACGCCCTAACTGGTACATATGCGACTGATCCAAACTATGCAAATGCACTTGCCTCAGTCATTCAAGCCTACAATCTGACAATCTATGATACACCAAGCTACTACGCACCAGACGCTCCAATAACTAGCGTAGACGACAGTGTTTCTGTTGACCTTGCCGCTTCGGTTAATGCAACAACCGGCAATGCCTATACTGTTAAAGCAGGCGATACTTTGTGGGATATTGCTCAAACATATGGTTTAAGCTTGGAGCAGCTGATGCAGCAAAATAATCTGAGTGACTACAACATTTTTGTCGGCGAAGTACTTTATATTTAGATTTCAATCTTAATGCTTAAAAAATAAGTCAAGAACTTAGCAGCAAAGAAAAATACAAACGAATTGCTAATGAAAAGCGAGTCAGCAGTGTTTAGAGATGTAGAAGATTGAGGAAATTTTCGATTAAATGTTCGGAAATTTGTCGCTTTTCCTAGTCGATGCCACTTAGCTTTCGCAGATCACAAACAATCATTTGACAAATTAAATAGGGGAGTTTTTATCATGAGAGCAGAGCAGAGCAGAGCAGAGCAGAGCAGAGCAGAGCAGAGCAGAGCAGAGCAGAGCAGAGCAGAGCAGAGCAGAGCAGAGCAGAGCAGAGCAGAGCAAGAGATTCTCGTTTTGAATTACTAAGAATCATCAGTATGCTTTTGATTGTTTCAGCACACTTTGTGGGGCAGGGTGTTTTTGATAGTAGTCATGTTAATGACTTGCCAATGCTAAATCACATCTTTCTGCAGATTTTACCTAGTTTTGGTAAGCCTAGCTGTGTTGTCTTCTTTATGATTACCGGTTATTTTCAGTTACAGAAAAACTTTAAGTGGCAAAGTGTCGTTAAATTACTGACACAAATCTTGGTAACATCACTTGTTATCGGGATCATTGCCGTTGTTTTTTTCCAACAACCTCTGACAATCATTGATATCCTTAAGTCGCCACAGTATTGGTTTGCTAACACCTATATCGCGATTATTATCCTTAGTCCGTGGTTGAATCAATTGTTGCTGTCGCTAAATCAAAATCAGTTTTTGAAATTAATCATAACCGGTACCTTTTTATTTTTAGTATTTCCATTTTTTAGGTTTAATTTAGGAAGTGGTACAATTGGTATCTATCTGGTGTCATATATGCTGGGAGCATATTTTAGAAAATATCCAGATACCATACCGGATAAATGGATCAAAATAATCCAAGTCGTTGTTTTGCCACTACCGATATTTGTTGCGCTTGCCTCAGAAATCGTAAGAATTGTCTTTGGTAGCGATAGGTTTAATGGGAAATTTTGGAGTGAACAATCTATCGCTGATTTACTTTACGGCATAGCTTTATTTACACTTGTTTGGCGGATCAAACCATTCGTTAATCGTGGAATTAATTTTCTGGCAAGTCTAACCTTTGGCGTTTATCTTGTGCATGTTAATAGACTTTCCATACCACTTATTTGGCATAAAATCCTCAAGGTTGATAAAGTTGCGCTGCATTTAAACTTTATCCAATTACTCGGCTACTCGATTGGCATTATTTTACTTGTCTATTTGGCCTCAAGCCTCTGTGATTTTTGTCTTAGACCAATCTACCAAAGGCTGGCGGCACTTTTGAACCGCTTTATAGCTAGGTTACTTCCATCGAATCGCTTTTGATTTAAATAAAAATAATTTCGGGGTTGGCATGTGTGTGGCAACCTCATTTTTTTATTATAATTAGCGAGTTTATCGGCACTTGGTTTGCAGCTAGTTGCTCGGGCGAGTTTATCTGCTGAGGGAATTGGGAATGTTAGTAGCATTTTGCTATAATAACAATATCAATGATGAACGGAGATAACGATGCGAATTATATCAGGTGAATATGGTGGGCGTAGATTAAGAGCGCTTGATGGAGATAATACTAGACCAACGACTGATAAGGTTAAGGAGAGTATCTTTAATCTTATCGGGCCGTATTTTGATGGTGGCGTTTGCTTGGACTTGTTTGCAGGCAGCGGTGCCTTGGCGATTGAGGCGGTATCTCGTGGAATGAATCAGGCGATTTTGATTGAGAAATCAGCTAAAGCGATTCAGGTTATTAAGCACAATGTTGCGCTCACTAAGGAAGATAAGAAATTTCAAGTGCTGAGAACAACAGCTAATCAATACCTTACGGCATTTTCAGAGGATTTTAAATTTAGTCTAGTACTAATGGATCCACCGTACAATTTACAAGAAATTGAGTCACAGATTGAAAAGCTGCAGGCAGCTGACATGCTAAGTCAGGATTGTCTGATAGTCTGTGAAACAGCAGCGCAGGTGGCACTTTCAGATGTGGGGGAGTTTTCTGTGATTAAGCGCAGGGTTTACGGCGCAACAGCAGTAACGATTTATCAGCGTAAAGGAGAGGTATCATGAAGAAAAAAGCATTGTATGCAGGTAGCTTCGACATTCTAACTAAGGGACATTTAGATATCATTACTCGTGGCGCAGCACTTTTTGATGAGCTATATATTGGTTTGTTTTATAATGTTGCAAAAGAAGGCTTCTTCACGATTGAAGAACGACTGTCTATCTTAAGGGAGTTAACTAAGGATTTAGCGAATGTTAAGCTGGTTAAGAGCACAGAGGAGCTAGCGATTGATGTGGCAGGTAGGTTAGAGATCAAGTATCTGCTGCGAGGCTTGCGTGATGAGGAAGATTACCGCTATGAAAGTAATATGGCGCGTTTTAATAACGAGTTAAGCGGAAAAATTGAAACGGTTTTTTTACAAAGCAATCCGAAATACGCTCATGTCAGCTCATCTAAAATGAAAGAATTAATCTATTTCAAAGGAAATATATCAGCATATGTGCCAAGGAAAGTCATTGAAAAATTGGAGGAAAAACAGCTTGAAACGTTATCAAAATAAGATTATTTATGCACTAATCTATATTGGAATTATTTTGTTTTGCGCACTACCCTTGCCTTATTTTATCGAATCTCCTGGAACAACGGAGGATTTGCGTCATTTTGTTACGGTTGATGGCAAGAAGGATACATCAAGTGGATCATTTTCTTTGACCTCTGTTTCGGTGAGTCGCGCGACCGGTGCGAAGCTGCTTTTGGCATATTTCAATGATTTTGATGAAATTTTATCAAAGAAAGATTTGATG
>JAISYB010000121.1 GCA_031270215.1 Streptococcaceae bacterium
GGTTACAAGCACACGGTGATTTTCCACCTCTTGAACAATCGTATTTTGATAATCTGCATCATAGTCACAATTACCACTGACAACAGTAATGCCTTGCCAAATCTTATCTTGCGCCGAAAGTTCTGAGTCGCCACAATGGAAAATAGCTGTTGCACTCCTCAAGTATCTCGCCTTTATTTCTTCAACAATCTCTCTATCTCCATGAGAATCACTCATAACTATAAACATATCTCAGCCTCCAAAAATATCTATGAGAAAACAACATTGCACCATCACAATCCCTATTTATTTTACCGTTTCCAAGTCAAAATAACAATCCTTTGAAAATGCCTTTAAGCAATCATTAAGAAAGGGCTTCCTAAATTTTAGTGAAAGCGCCCAAAAATGGATAACGAAATTTTCAATTCGCTATCCAGAGGTTAGATTCTAGCTTTTCCACCAAGCTTCCCAGACCTCAGAAAGCTTCCATAAAGCTTTTGCACGGTGAGAAATTTGATTTTTTTCTGCCTCGGTCAATTCTGCCGATGTTTTGCCTGTATCTCCGACCAGAAACAACGGATCATAGCCAAATCCATTCTCTCCTTTTGGAATCTTAGCAATATAGCCTGACCAGTCTGCACTAACGAGTAGTGTTTCCCGTGCAGGGTGTGCCAATGCTAGAGTCGCATGAAATTTTGCACTTCTATTTTCCGTTGGCTGTGCTGATAATTCATGCAATAGCTTAGCGTTATTTCGCGCAGCTGTCGCATGTTCACCTGCAAACCTAGCGCTAAAAACGCCGGGTCGTCCGCCTAATGCTTCAACCATCAATCCTGAATCATCTGCCAACACAGGTAAGCCAGTTAAATTTGCAATTGTTTCAGCCTTTAAACGCGCATTTTCTTCAAATGTCAGTCCCACTTCTTCAACAACCGGTAAATCCGGATAGTCTGCTAAGGTTTCGATATGAACACCCTTAGCTTCAAATAAATTTTTAAATTCCTTTGCTTTTCCCAAATTATGTGTGGCAATCAAAAGCTTGTTAGGTAGGTGGCTAATTGATTCGTTTTCGGCAAGATTGTTTAATAAATCCGTCCTCAAAATGCCGCCTTGGACAATATCAAGCCAAAATATGCGGCTGCCCTCGCTAACTATCAGCACACCAGCGCCTTGAGTTAAGCTTAGACGTCGATTTAAACTATCGTTAATTGCCATTAGGATAAAATCAAGTAATTCTACCTTGGCTGACAGTTTAAATATTTCAATCTTAAGACCAAATTTCTCAGGCGTCAAACGATTAATCAAGTCCTCCGCCCACGAAAATTCAATCATTTCATCAAAATGATGAACACTTGTGTCAGTTGTAGCTTTCCCAATGAACCAATTATTTTCTGTTTTATATTCAAACATTTCAGTTTTCATTCTTTCCTCCCACGACTAAAATCACAATCAGTTACTCGTGCTTAATAAATCCGATAGCTCCACATGGTGAACTTCAAAATCAGCATGAGCTAGCCAATCGTCTGCGATTTCTTTAAACAGCTTAACTGAGGCAGTCGTATATAATCTGTGCTGACGAGTTCTCAATTGCGCTGCGCTTAAATCAAAATAATCGAGTAAAACAGAAACTTCGCTGACTGTTTCAATGCCACTGTCAATCAATAAAACACCCTCGCCTACAACATTTTGAATAATTGGTTTGAGTAGCGGATAATGTGTGCAGCCTAAAATCAAGACATCATGTTTGAATGACTTAAGTGGTTTGAGCGTTTCGGCAACGATTTTTTTAGCGATTGATGAATGTAGTTCTCCAGACTCCACCAAGGGAGCAAATTTCGGGCAGGCAAGCTCAAAAATATTGATTGTATCATCCTTAAGCCCAATGGCACGTGTATAGCTCCTTGAATTCACTGTGCCGATTGTGCCAATAATTGACACTTGCTTTTGCTGCGTTGCTTTAATTGCTGCACGACTACCTGGTAAAATCACCCCTACCACCGGAATATCCAGTTGCCCCTTTAATGTATCTAATGCCACAGCCGTTGCCGTGTTGCAGGCAATGACCAACATTTTGATATTTTTTCTTAGCAAAAAAGCAACTAATTCTTTGGTAAATGTGATCACCTGCTCCTTAGGACGTGAACCATAAGGCGCTCTTGCCGAATCACCAATATAGATGACTTCTTCATTAGGGAGCTGCTTAAAAACTTCCCTGACAACTGTCAAACCACCAACGCCTGAATCTAAAAAACCAATTGGTCGATTATCCATAACTTCTCCTTGTGTCAAATTAAAATATTCCGACAACTAAAAAAAGCAAAACAGACGCTTTGCTTTATTTCTTTTGGTTCGCTTGCGAATTCATTTGACGCAAAATTTGTTGTACCTTAGCCTCTTTAGGCTTTTGTCCCATTTGTGACATCATTGTGCGAATCATGTCTTCGTTCACTGGTGGATTTTCTTTGAAATAATTCTTCATATATTTGCGTGCAAGAAAGAAACCACCGACAACACCAACAACTAAAGCAATAACGATTAATAAAATAGCAAGTATTAAATTCACAATCTTTCTCCTCTCAAATAACTACCTTCTGTATTTTAGCGCAAATGTACTGAAATTAAAAGTAATTATAGTCATTTTTACAAAAATGGCGACAATTATTCTCTCAAAGTCGTTTGATTAGCTCATAATCATCTAGGAAATAAGGGCCAATCGGCGTACAATGCGTCCGAAATAATTCAAAGCCTAGTTTTTGATAAACCTTAAGCGCTAACTGATTTTCTCGGTTAACTCGCAAGAATAAATTTGAAAGTCCAAAGCTTTTTGCCAAGCCTTCCAGATAATTCAATACCTCTTTCATTAACCCTTTTCCACGAAATGCTTTCAGAAGATAGAGCTTTGACAAATAAAGAGATTGATCCAAAACGTCATAGGCAATATAACCAATGATTTGCGCCTCTTTTTCGACAAAATAATAGCGCCGCCCCGAAGCTATTTCTGCTAAAATCACCTCAGGTGATTGGTAATTTTTTAGCATATATTCAACTTGAAGAGTGCCAAGGATTGCCGAAAAATGCTCCCGCCAAATTTCTTCTACCAAGGGTTGTAGACGTTCAACCTCGGCTTTTGTAGTAATTTTTCTTAAAACAACATGTTCTAAACTAAGCTTATTCATAGATTCCTTTCTAAATCAACTGCAATAAATAATTCATCACCAACGCCAAAATCACAGCAGCTTCAAATAATTTCAAGTTCTGAATTGAGTATTTAAATGTTTCAGCCTTGGATTGCTTTTTAACAAATCGAGCAGTGTTTTGATAAATCAAAGGCAAAAAGATTAGCGTAATCAAGGTTGTCAGTGGTAAAATCTTGAAAACAATTGACGTTAATAATAAAGCAGTCGCTAAAAGATAGATGAATTTGAACAATTTCAAGCTTCTCGGTACACCCAGATAAGATGGCAATGTATAGCGCTCGTTTTTAATATCTTGGATTAAATCTGAAATATTATCTGCCAACATCACATTGAAATTCAAAAGTCCACAGAACATCCCAACCAAAATCAAACTAAAAATAATTTTTAAATCTCCGATTAAGGTAAAATCCAGATGTTGAAAATCAAGATAGAGGTATTTTAAATCGTAACTATTGACATAGACGGCAATGAAAAAGCTCCCTAAACCCTCTGCTAAACAAGCTAAAACCTCGCCTAATGGGAATCTTGAAAAAGCAAAAGGTCCATAGGTGTAAAAGACAGCGACAATTAGACATATAGCGCCAATTGGCAACAAAATCCAATTGGTAATCAAGGTTAAAATAAGACCCACAAAAATATCAATTCCTAGTAAAATCAAACAAATACGTAATGCTAAACGCTCAGGAATCCGCCGAGTGCTTAAAATATTTTCTTTTTCCTTATAAGCTTGATCCTTAGCTTTCTTATAATCCATCAAATTATTCCAAGCTGAAACGAAAAAATTAATCGAAACAAGTCCGATGATGATTAGCACACTTCGCAATAAATCAAATTGCTTAAAATAATATGCCGAGAAAAACAAAGCAATCACGGCAGGCAGTAAAGCTGCTGGCAATGTTTGAACTCTTACAAAATTTAAAAAAGTTTTGACAGTCATCTCTAAATCTCCTATTCTTTAACGATAAGACGTTTCCATTATCAGTTATTATAACAAAGAGACAAACTATTTTCATTAGTTTTAAATTTTGGCGAGAGGTGATTTCCGTTGTGCGAGTAGAAATTGTTGGCATGAAAATTTTTTAAGATGATGTTTTCCCATCTCTCAGCTTTTTTGAATGATTTTTCTTGCACATTTTAGTTCGCATTCACTCATTGTGTCATCACGCTTAAAAGCTTGGGAGAGTATCTATTCCCAAGCTGTCTGGCTATAAACCTGCTTTTTTAAGTCCATGCCGTTTTTGGGGGGCTACCTCTCTACCACGCAAAAACACTCAGACCAAAAGCACGCAGTCTGAGTGAATCAACTTTTTTAAACCTTTAATCGACTTGTTCTGCTCGGATTGTTCCGAAATTAATGCTAATATTTGGAATACTTCCTGCTACTCGTGTAGCAAGTTCGGTGTCTTTTACGTCGTTGTCCACAGCGACAGCTTCAAAATCCCATTTCCAGAGGACAACGATATTTTTAATCTCTTTGACATTACCAAGATTAGTTGCATTATCACCATCAGTATACATGCCTGCCAATGCGTCAGTAACACTTTTCCATGGGATAACCGTAGCAGAAGAAGTGTCACCTATCTTTGTATATCTACCATTTTGCCAATCAACCGTTATATTACCTTTGCTAACCTCAATATCGGTCAAAACGGTAAATTTTAACTGATTTTTAAAGTGTGCATCATCAGTGATAGTTGCGCTTGGTACTGTATCTCCTACGGTTAACTTATAAGTCACTTCAGTGACAGGGTCACCTTTACCTGCAGGGTCACCATTATGAATCCTAATTGTCTTATAGCCATGTGTACCGGGAGCGACAAGGTTGTCACGCCCATCGACAAAGACTGTGTCGTATATGGTGTTCGCACCATCATGACCACTATCAGCGTGCTCGCCTCTACTGTCACCACTTGCACCATAATAGTTTGGACTAAATAGAACGAGCTCTTTATTATTAACTAAACCGACATCCCAGAAAGCAACCCTTGCGCTTAGGTCGGTATCTTCGCCACTTGTTAGCGGCAATACCGAAACATACTTGGCATAAGTGCCGGCAAAGATACCGAGTGTGGCAATTGCGCCTAAAACGCCAATACTTGCGAGTTTACGTTTATTGACTTTCCATTTTTTCATCTTATTCCCCTTTCACACAACTGTTCTAAACCACGACAAAATATCAACCATTAGCTGTTTTTTGGCAGCTAACGCTCAATTATCTATCCATCATTATAAAAAATATGCGTAAGGAGGTTAACGTTCGTTCGTTCGTTCGTTCGTTCGTTCGTTCGTTCGTTCGTTCGTTCGTTCGTTCGTTCGTTCGTTCAAGTAGTTTAAACATGACAACCCCTCCTGTCAACTTAAA
>JAISYB010000049.1 GCA_031270215.1 Streptococcaceae bacterium
TTGTTGGTGATGAGCTTGGTTACAATGTCTTTGGGACAATCCCAGAGATGAGTACAAAAGAGCTGCAGGGAACAATTTATAACTATCGCTTCAACAAGCATAAAAATAACGTGACGAAAAATGATGAAGCCTCAGAAGTAGTGCCGGAAACAAGACGTAGCAGAACGCGTGTTTAGGAGGGATTTTGACGATGGTAAAGAAGCAAAAACATAAAATTTCAGAGAATAGTCCGATTAGCTTGATTAGCTTGACGAATAAATCTTCTCCTGTTTCAGAGCAGTACCGGACAATTCGGACCAATATTCAATTTTCATCCTCAGCAGATGACCCAATCAAAACCTTGGTCATTACTTCATCTGGTCCTGGGGAAGGCAAGTCAACATGTGCTGCAAATATTGCGCTTGTTTTTGCGCAGGCAGGACAAAGAACTCTATTGGTTGATGCCGATATGCGCAAACCAACAGTTTTTAGAACGTTTAATTTAACCAATGAAAAAGGCTTGAGTACGATATTAAGCACACCAAAGACTCTAAGTGAAGTAGTTCAACAAACGGAAATCGAACATTTATCCATCGTTACGAGCGGTCCAATGCCACCAAATCCTTCAGAAATTCTTAGCTCCAATAGAATGACGCAGGTAATCAAGGAAATGCGTGGACAGTTTGATATTGTAATCTTTGACACACCACCGATTGTTGCGGTGACAGATGCACAAATTCTTTCATCAAGCGCGGACGGCACATTGTTAGTCGTTAGAGAAAATGTTTCTAAAAAGGAAGATTTACTCAAAGCAAAAGATTTACTTGATTTTGTTCAAGCGCGAGTGCTTGGTGCCATCTACAATGGTGCTGAAAACAACAAGGATCAAGCCTATCAGTACTATTATACTACCGAGAAATAAAACAAAGCAGTAGGTTATGGGGAAGCGCTTGGTATTTTAGGAAGGATTTGCGAATGATTGATTTACATTGTCATATTTTGCCGGGTATCGATGATGGTGCACAAACGCTTGAAGATAGCGTTGAGATGGCTCAGGTGGCACTTGAACAGGGGATTACACATATCCTCTGCACGCCACATCACAATAATGGTAAATTCATCAATCCTAAGGCAGAGGTCATTACACATGTTGCTAAGCTGCAAGCGATATTGGACGAACGAAAGCTTGATTTAACTCTCTTGGAAGGTCAAGAAATAAGGATTACAGGTGACTTGTTAACAGAAATCGCAAATGACCGAATCCTTTTCACTGATTTAAATAATCAATATCTTTTGCTTGAGCTGCCAACGCAAGATGTGCCACATTATACAGAAAAGCTGTTTTACAACCTACGTGTAGCAGGGAAGACGCCAATCATTGTCCACCCAGAGCGAAATGCGAAATTCAGAGAAGACCCAAATCAACTCTTAGCTTACTTAGAAATGGGCTGCTTAGCTCAGCTGACTGCGCCGAGCTATATCGGAAAATTTGGTAGCTCGATACAAAAAACGGCTTATGAGATGGTTAAGCACAATTTCGTACAGATGGTTGCCTCTGATGCACATGGGGTAAAGAAACGTAATTTTTACCTCAAAGAAGCATTTGTGCAAATAGAAAAAGATTTTGGCAAGGAAAAGGTTGCTTTACTGCAGCAGGTTGCCAAGGATTTAGTCAATGGAGATGCGGTAAGCTATCCGAGCTTTTTTCCAATACGGCAACATAAATTCAAATTATTTTAAACATTAATCCTTAAAACGTTATTAATAAAAAAACGGGGGGGTAGGATTTTATGCTTACATTATCAAGAAAGAAAAAAATTACAATCATAGTAATGGTTGACGTTGTTTCAATCATTTTAACTCATATTGGCGCATACTTGTTTATGGCTCCATATTTATCAATTTCGCTTTCGTTTATCGCGTGGCTCACTTTTTTATCAATCGTTTATTACTTGTTATTTGGATATGTTTTTAACATATTCACTCGGATTAATCGCTATACAAATCTAAGAGAAATCAAAGCAATCTTTCTGACGGCGACCTGTGTTGCGTTGGTTAATTTTGGTTTCTTGATGATTTTTTTCAATCAATTTAGTGAGAGATTTGTCCTACTAACATATGTCCTAACCACCTTTCTCATTGTGATGAATCGCCTAACGTGGCGCTATTATGTCGAAAAGAAAGATTCATTAAGGCAATATGGAAAGAAAGTAAGAAACGAACAATTTTTATTGGCGCTGGAGGCGGAGGAAAGATTTTATATAACTCTCTACTCGGTTCAAAGACTGCCAGTGACATTGAGGTCGTAGGCTTTGTTGATGATGACCCAAACAAGCAAAAAATGTATCTATCAGATGCGAAGATATTGGGAACAATCAATGATTTGCCTAGATTGGTACGAGAAAAAAATGTGGATGTCGTGACACTCGCCATTCCTTCTCTACCAAGAAAACGACTAAAAGAAATTGTTGATTTATTGAAAAATCAAAATATAAAAATCAATATGATGCCATCAGTTGAGGAAATTATTTCCGGCAACGTGAGTATGTCAAGATTTAAAGAAATTAATATCGTCGATTTGCTCGGACGTGATGAAGTTAAGCTGGACATTGATTTAATTGAGGGACAAATTACAGACAAGGTTATCCTTGTAACGGGTGCAGGTGGCTCAATTGGCTCAGAGATTTGCCGACAAGTCCTTAAATTCAATCCTAGACAGCTGATTTTACTAGGGCATGGGGAAAACTCGATTTATCTGATTGACCATGAATTAAAGAATAAATATCGAGAAAAAGTTACACAAATTATGCCAATCATTGCCGATATTCAAGACAGAAAAAAGATTTTTGAACTCTTTTCAATCCATCAACCGAATATCGTTTATCATGCAGCGGCGCACAAGCACGTGCCACTGATGGAGTACAATCCAAAAGAAGCTGTGAAAAACAATGTTTTTGGGACGTTGAATGTTGCTGAGGCGGCTAAGGCAAATCATGTAGAGCATTTTGTCATGGTGTCAACGGATAAGGCGAATAATCCACCAAACGTAATGGGTGCGACTAAGCGAATTGCAGAGATGATTATCACAGGATTAAATGAAAAAGGCGGCACAATCTTTTCAGCGACACGCTTTGGTAACGTCCTAGGCTCACGCGGTAGTGTTGTACCGGTATTTCGCAAGCAAATCGAAAGTGGTGGGCCAATTACAGTCACTGACTTTAGAATGACACGCTACTTTATGACGATACCTGAGGCGAGTCGCCTCGTTATCCAATCTGGCGCACT
>JAISYB010000084.1 GCA_031270215.1 Streptococcaceae bacterium
AATAAAGCATTAATTATTAAATCCGCTGCTTTGACAGGTGTTGAGAGTGGCACAAGTGATTCTACTAGTGCAGTCAGCATCCCATTCCTATCAGAAACAGCTGTGGGTGCCTTACCTGCTGGTGCTGCTCAACGTGGTTATTACTACTTTGATAGCGACGGTTCAAACGGTTATCAGGATAGTGGGGCAGCGAGTTATTCAGGTGATAGCGACCCTAAATACAAATACGGACTCAAGGGGGCAATCGACTATTACTATAACCATAGCTTAAAAGCTTATGAGAATAGTATCTTAGCGGTTGATTTACACGATCCAGATTTTGATACCTTTAAAGCAGGTTTCAACCCCGAAACGGGTAACAAGGATACTTATAATACTTGGGAAGGCGCTGCTTTTACTGGTTATTATAAGGACATTCACTTTGCGACCACGTATAGTAGTGGTGGCACTAAACAAGCGTTTGCTTTAAGCTATGGTGATCTTAATAGGTCAATAGACTCAAGTGAAGAAATAACGTTAATTGATGGTTCTGGGTTGAGTTTTAATACCTCTTACTCTAAATTGTTAGATTTCTCAGGAGGCGATGGCTCTGTCATGGATATCTTCTGGCTTCGGTCGGCGGGTATGGAATTTGCTTCAGCGGGCACTGTCTATAATGGCATTTACAGCAGTGTTCCTGTCTTTATGAACGCAGACGAATTCCCCACTCGCATTCGCCCTGCTTTGTGGGTTAAGTTAAACTAGTGTGCTAAACACGTTTGGTCGAAAAGTGGGTATCATCTAAAATGTGCCAAATTATTGTCAAACTTCGTTTGAGTATTGTCGCACTTGTTCGCTTCACTCACACAATAATTTGTTACAAAAACACACGCTTCACTGGAAAGGTTTGCCTTCCAGTGAAGCGTGTGTTTTAGCTGAGCTATTGAAAGAAATTAATCGGCTCGGGAGAGTTTATCAAGCTCATAAAGCTAGATTGTCTAAAAATAGTAAAGCGTACTTTGTCTGTCTCTCCTTAACACCCAAGCAGGTAATCTGAAAAAAACTCTGACCCAAAAGTCTAAAATTCACTAATTATGAAATAGAAAAGCCGCATGAAATCAACATTTCCACAAATGAATTTCATACGTTTTTTCTATTTTCAAGACTTTTGGGTCAAACTCTTTTAAATAACAGCCAGCTGTGTAATCTGGTCAACAAGGGATACTTTCAATTGACTCTCTTCGGATAGAGGTGTTGCGTCACGATGATAGTAAGCCTTCCATTCAGCTTCGTTTTCAAAAAACGGCTGCGTACCTTGATTTAATTCGCGGATAATCTTTGATTTTTCCATTTGGAAGTATAGAAAGCCGGATACTAATAATCCAACTGCACCAATCGTTGCGAACAAGCCAATTAGTAAGCCGAATGCGGCAATATTTAAAGCTGTTAAAATCATACTTGAAACGATAATAATTAAATTTTTCATCAGTCAAACCTCTCTTTTAAATTACTATATTGTCATTATACAATTCAATTTCATTGAAATCAAGTTTTTCTTTCAATTTTATTGAAATATGCTATAATGAGGTAAGAAAATCAAGGGATTATTGAAAATTTAGAAGAGAAGGTGCGAGATGTCGGCAAACTTTTTTGGTAAAAACTTAAAATATTTGCGAAAGAAAAACAAGCTGGAGCAGCGTGGTATTGCTGATTTATTAGGTAAAAAAAGCGTTGGGACAATCAGTTATTGGGAGCAAGGGAAATCAGAGCCTAAGCATGAGATTTTAAACTTTTTAGCTGATTATTTCGATGTTTCAGTTAATGATTTACTAAATACGGACTTAAGTAATAAAAAAAGAACCGTTAATATTGGCGAATTGTTTAGAAAATTAACCAAGGCAAATAAATTAAAGGCAACTGCTTATATTCAGCAGCTTTTGCAGCTGCAAGAAAGAGCGGTTGATGAATTGGCACAGCGTAGGGAATCAACTGCTCGCTTTAAAATTCCGGTCTATCAACATATTGCGGCAGGTCTTGGTTGGGGCAAGGAACAAATTGATGGGGCAGTAGATTATTTCTACATTGATGAAGAACCACCCGAGTTTGATTTTGCCATGATTGTTGAAGGAAATTCAATGACACCTGAGTTTCAAGACGGTGATATTGCTCTGTTTAAGCAGGCAAACCAAGCTGATGATGGCATGATTTGTGCTGTGGATTATCAGCAGCATAATTACTTGAAAAAAGTTTACCAAAATCATCAGGAAACGCGTTTAGTATCGCTTAATCCTGAATATGCTGATATTGTTATTCCGGTACCAGAGTACGATGATGTCAGCTATGATGAAATTCCATATGTGATTGGAAGAGTGATTGCCAGCTTTAAGACCGTAGATAATGTATAATAGTAATAGATTTGGAAGAGGGATAAACTGTGAGTATCGTTGAAATTAGAGATGACATTGACCAAATAGACCGAGAATTAGTGAAATTATTAGAGCGCCGAATGGATGCAGTCGCCAAGGTGGCGCAATATAAGAAAGAAACCGGAAAGCCTGTCTTTGATAAAACACGTGAACGCGAAGTGCTGGCGCAAATTGCGTCATTAGTTAGTAATAAAGCATATGAAGCGACGATTGTTGCGACCTTTTGTGATGTGTTAGCCAACTCTCGTGAATATCAAAAGCTGCAATTGGCAAATTCAGAAAATCAAGGATAAAGTTAGATGTTTCTTTGGTGGCAATCATTACTTCGTGGTATAATGAGCTTATAGCTTGAAATATCGAACTGTTTGAAAAGGAGCAAGGACAATGAGTACACAAGAAGTGGTTAATCAAATTTTGAACACAGTTATTGACACTTGTACGCGTCTAAGTATTGTTGATATGGGATTGATTGAAGCTGTGGCAGTTGATGATGCGGCTCAAACGATTGAAATCAGCATTAGACCGACGACGCCATTTTGTTTGTTTTTATCAGGAATTGAAACGGAAATTCAAACATTAATTGCCAATAACTCGCAGGTTTCAGGATATTCAGTCCAGTTTCTGGATTGCACGGAGCCTTGGGCGGTAGAGAAGATGAGTGAGGCAGCAAGAGCCACGCTTCACGTATAAGGCGAAAACGAAACCTCGTTCATCCGAGGTTTTTTTGTTGCGCATATAGTAAACTATTTTTAAAACAAAAAGTTTACTATAAATCGTCAATTTGGTAAACTATGTATACAAAGGAGGTTTACTATGTCAAATGATTCATTTGATCTTCGCCGTTTAACGCGAATTGCTTTGATTGTTGCAGTAATTATTCTATTAGGTTTATTTCCGCCGATTACTCTTGGGATTATTCCAGTGCCAATTGTTTTGCAAAATCTCGGAATTTTACTTGCCGGACTTTTGCTAGGGAAAAAGGATGGCGTATTTGCTGTTTTGCTCTTCTATCTTTTGGTTGCATTTGGCTTGCCGTTACTTGCTGGCGGTCGTGGTGGTATTGCCGTCTTCGGACAGATGACCGCAGGTTTCTTGCTTGGCTATCTGATTGCGGCGTTTGTCATTGGTTTTGTAGTTGAAAAATTGCCTTTGAATAATCAATTAATTGCAGCACTTATTGCTACTTTAATCGGTGTTTTGATTATTGATGTACTTGGGGGAATTTATCTTGGTGTATATTTAAAGCAATCCGTTATCAAAGCGTTGATTTCGGCAACAGTTTATTTGCCGGGAGATATTTTAAAAGCTATTGTGGCAAGTATTGTTTATCGTTCAATGCCGCAGAGCTTGCGATAATTAGACTCGCTTTCCTTATCGTTGTTTTTAGCGATAAGGTTTTTTGATTTGCGCCAAGTATGTGATTATTGATGTGCTTTGCAATTGATGTAGCTTAATTAATCCTCTAAAATCTTTTCGCCAAAGCGCTTGTTTGCAAATAGAAGATATTGTTGATTAGAAAATATCAAACTTGCGTAGGGAAAAAAGTGTTTGGAATGTATAGCCCAGAGTTCTTCTTGCCTAAAATCTGAATAAACGGCGGCTCGGTCATAGTTTCCTATACCGCTTGCCACCGCTTCAGTTATTTGATTGTTTTAGTCGATTTTTTCTATGCCATTCATATAAGGAATGAGTACATCTGGAATATTGACGGTTCCGTCAGCATTTTGGTAGTTTTCTAGAATTGCAGCAACAGTGCGTCCAACAGCAAGTCCAGAACCGTTTAAAGTATGTACCAGTTCAGTTTTGCCGTCGGCATTACGATAACGAATACCGGCACGTCTTGCTTGGAAGTCCTCGGTGTTTGAGCAGCTTGAAATCTCACGATAAGTATTCTGAGCAGGAATCCAGACTTCTAAATCATAAGTTTTGGCGGCTGAAAAGCCCATGTCCCCAGTTGATAGGGCAACAATGCGATAAGCTAAGTTCAGTTTTTGCAAGATATTTTCAGCATTTGCCGTCATCTTCTCAAGCTCATCGTAGCTAGTTTCTTGGGTTGTAAACTTGACCATCTCCACCTTGTGAAACTGATGAAGACGAATTAAGCCGCGTGTGTCACGTCCGGCAGAGCCTGCCTCGCTGCGAAATGACGGACTAAGTGCAGTAAAGTAGATTGGTAATCTATTGACGTCTAGGATTTCATTGCGATAGTAATTCGTCAAAGGGACTTCTGCTGTCGGGATTAAAGTATAATCGGAGTTTTCTAATTGAAAAACATCTTCTTTGAATTTTGGAAACTGTCCTGTGCCATACATTGAGGCGCTATTAACCATATAGGGTGTAATCATTTCCGTATAGCCTTCCTTAGCATGCTCGTCAAGCATGAAGTTATAGACCGCTCGTTCAAGCCTTGCGCCAAGACCTTTGTAAAAAAGGAAGCGTGAGCCGGTAACCTTAGCGCCACGTTCAAAATCTAAAATATCCAAAGCTTCGCCAATCTCCCAATGCGGTTTGGCTTCAAAATCGAATTTTGGCATCTTTCCTATGCGTCTGATTTCGACATTATCATCTTCGTCTTTACCAATCGGAACGCTCTCATGTGGTAAGTTTGGTAAAATATTTGCCAGCTCGTTGAGTTGTTCATCAACCTCCGTTAATTTGTAATCAATTTCTTTGATTTCTTTTGATACTTGCTGCATCGCTTTGATTTGCTTACTTACATCGTCTTTATTGCGTTTTAGCTGAGCAATTTCCTCTGAAACGGTATTTCTCTGCTGCTTTAAGCTTTCTGATTGAATTAAAATTTTTCGTCTTTTTTCGTCTAAGTTCCTAAGGTCTGTAATAACTTCTGGCTTGATTCCTCGTGTTTCTAGCTTATTTGCCGTCTGTTCAAAATTCTGTCTAATTTGTTTGATGTCTAACATAACTTCCTCCTAGTTTTTGATAATGTAAAGATATAAAAAGACACGCTCATCCCTATCAATAGGACGAATGTGTCTGTTCGCGGTGCACTTGCTATCACACATAAAGAACTGACAAACATAAGCCATTTCGCCAATACTGCGTTGTTTCTTTCGCCATTTTGATATCATTTTTAGCATTTTACTGTCAACATCAATTCTTCGCCTACTGGATTTTGGGCGACAAAGGTTGATTTTCAGCTTTACTTCGATAATACAACGTTTTTTCAATCGTTATCATCTGCATAGAAAAATCAATCTACTCCCAACTCAGTACGAACATCTTGCCAATACGCATACTTGTCATAAACAACAAGCGAAAAACTGTTCCTTTTCAGTATACCATTTTTCTCTTGTTTTTTGTCATTTTTGATTGTTTCGGATAAAAGCAAAAAAGAGGCAGGGACATAAGTCTTTGCTTCCTGTTTAATGTTCGTGATTCACGGGAGACAATGCAGCAACGACTAGGAAAATAGATAAATTTCTACGTCGTTAAACGCTGCTGTCCCACCTTCTTCATCTAAAAATTTTATTTCACAAGTCAATATAACTTACATTTTCAAAGACTTGTTTACAAATCTTGCATACTACCATTTTATCGCTTTTTCAATAGCATTCAATGTTGGGATTGTCTTATCGTTTTCAGATAATTCTACGATGTGCAATCCTTTTACTTCTGCCATACACCCTACCTAATACAATAACAAGACATAAAACACTATAAAAACCAAGTACTGTTCCATATTCTCCTGCTTTAAATAAAACTCCAGAAAGTAAGACACCAAATCTTCCAAATAAAGCATAAAGTGTATCAAAAATACCTTGCCAACCCATTTTTTCTTTTGCTCTTCTTAATTTTAGAACTATTTTGTTTAGTATCTCCTACAAAATAAAAAGATATGGTGCCGATAATTGTCAAAATTAGTATAATTAAAAAAATTAATTAATTATTTTTATTCATATCATTTTACGTAGCCACATGAAAAGCCAAGAATTTAAATCTTTGGCAATCCTCGCTAATCCAAACTTATGATTTTTTTGGAAGCTGTTTTGAACAACGTCATTCTTTTGAGCTGTCTTGCGATCTGTAGCATAATAATCATGCAAGAAAACTCAAGAGCGAGTGTTGATTGTTCTTTTTCGCCTTATGTTACTTTATTGAATCTTTGAGCGGCGAAAACCTCTTAGCCATTCGCTTAAAACAAATAAAAGGATAGCACTGACAAAACAGATGACACCGACCTTAAAGCCTTGCGGGATAAAGGTTAGTTCTATTTTGTGATTGCCTTTTGGTACATTAACACCTAAAAATCCTTTGAATATTGGCCTGGTTGCGACGGTCTTTCCGTCAATTTTTGCTGACCAGCCAGCGTTATAAGGGATAGAAAGAAAGAGCGTTTCGTCTTTAGACACTTTGTAACGGCTAGTTGCTTTATTGCCTGCTATTTTAAAATTGACGCCATTTGTTTGAATCTTTTGCATGGCTGCTTGGTAGGCGTCGGTATTAAGCAAGGCAATTTTTGGTGGGAATAGGGTTACTTCCTTACGTCCTGAAAAGCTGACGCTAAAGGTAATCGTCGTTTCTTGATTGTAATAGCCCAAATCATAATATTTCCCAACCTGATTGTATCTTTTGCTGGTTGTATGCCCGTTTACAGTAACTTGGACTGTGTTTGGAGCGTTATTATCTGTATCTGCTTCAACCATATAATAGGCTTGTCGATGTGCAGGAACAGTAGTTGTAAAATTCATGATAATCGTTTGTCCACTACTATCTTGTTTAAGTGTCCATTTTGTTGAGTCTATCTTAGTTTCAAGCGTGCTATTTTTAAAATCAGGTCTTGGCAGATAATTGACGGAATAATAACTACTATCTTCGTTTGCTAGATAATTAGTTAATGTTCTTTGGCTATCTAGCTGTGAAGCGCCGAGTTGTTTGGTATCTTCTTTGCTGGCAGTCAAAATACCAAGTGGTGCGGCAAGATTGTTTTTATAAAGCGTGTAATTTCCGGATTCTCCGTCTTTGACATAACCGAATCGTGAAAGGTCGTTTTTACTCAGCAAATATTTGACTCCAAATAAACTGTCGGCAAGTATCGTGTTATTTGGGTAGTGAAGATTTAGATTTGTACCTGTTGATAGGTAACCAAGTGTATTCATTGCGCCAGAGGAGCGTGTGTTTCTAACAGAACTAAATTGCGAAATCGTGTTGAGATTGAAGGTCATACCATCATTTGAAACAATCGGCTCTAAGTTCTCTGTTCGGACAAATGTCTGCTCTTTATTGATTTTCTTTGCTAGTGGCAAGACGCTATTTACAATTTGTTGATAGGACGCACGTGTTGGATAAACCCATTCTTTGCGGATGCCAGAAACGATAAACATCGTATTGACCGCAGCCTCAATAGGCATTAAAATCATTAACAAAACAATAAAGAAGCGCCTTGAGATAAGTTTTTTGGCAAAGCTTCCGCTTAAGATTAGGTATGATAATAAAAAAGCGCCGGTTAAAACATAATTGATTGAAGTAATAAATTGATAATGACCATGGTCAATAAAGCTAATGCCAGCTAAAAGGATAAAGCCTAAAAGAGTGATACAAAGCTTCTTTGCTAATTTTTCGTCCAGCTCTTCAATATTGTATCCCGCTAGTAAGATAATCAGGGTCGAAAACAAAAAACTAAAGCGGAATAAAAACATATTTGGTGAATGCATTCCCTGCCAAGCTAAATTTAGAGGCTCAAGATAAAAGCTAGCTATCAGCACTAAAATTAATAATCCGCTGGCAAGTCGCTGCCTTCTACTGAATTTGCGGTTAAAGAAATAAAGGACTGCTAAAAAAAGAGGTATAAGCCCGACATAAATCATTGGTATTGCCTGATACTGTGTTGTATCATAAGCGCCGATAAAATTTTTGTAGATTAAGTCAAAAGGACCTGTTGACTCGGTTTTTAGTCGACTGATTGTTGTTAATTTTTCACCAACGGTTCTAAGGTCAATATAGACTGGTAAAAGCACGATAAAACTGGCGATACCGGCTAGAACGGTTGTTTTGATAAAGAGAGGAATGGTTTGACGATAAGTTTTAAAGTTACTGAAAAGGTTAGCTAAGTAATACAAGGTAATGAAGATACAAACCATAAAGCTGAAATAGTAATTACTGATGAGTAAAAGCAGTAAGCTTACAAATAGTAAACCACATTTTTTCTCGTTCATCAATCGGGTCAATCCCCATAAAACAAACGGTAGGTAAATAAAAACGTCAAGCCACGTGATAAGCTCGCTAAATGATGCCGTAAAACTCATCAGGGTAAAGCTCATTGAAAGCGCAAAAGTAATCGGTAAAGCAGCCTTTTTAAAAATATGGCGAAATGAAGTGAAAGCCGACAAGCCGATTGCACCGAATTTCAATAGCGTCAAAAAATAAAGCGCGTCCGGCATGTTTTTGGCATTGAAAAAATAGGCGATTGGCGTGAAGAAGCTGCCGAGATAATAGGCGGATAATGTGTAAAAATTAACCCCCAGACCGATGTTCCAATTGTAGAATAAGCTCCCTTTGCCGTGCAAAATATTACTAATCGCTGTATGAAAGACAACGTATTGATGATACGCATCTCCAGCTAGCAATGTAGTTGTACTCCCAAAATAGATATTATTGATGTAATAAATATAAAATAAGGTAATGAGCGGGAGTAAAAAGCTAAGTAGACTGAACCAAAGTACTTTTTTGTGCCATAGTTTTTTCATGAATAATCGTCCTCGTAAAGTGTTAGAGTGAAATGTGATTGTTATCATTATAAGCTAAAGTGAAGTTTTTAAAAAGTAAAAGCAGTGCAAAGATCGTTTTTGTAGTAAATAGCAAATCATGTTAAAATATTAAGTACAACAATTATCAGTATTAAATAAAAGATGGGAAAGAGGCGGCAATGAGAGGCTTTAAAGTGATTAAGAAGTATCAAAACCAAGGGATTAATTTACCTAAGCGTGCAACCTATGGCGCGGCAGGATATGATTTTGAGGCGGGAGAAACAATAGAAATACCGAGTTTTTGGACATCGATTTTGAAGAGTGAAGCAAGGAAACCAACATTGGTGGCAACAGGCATTAAGGCATATATGGGAAGTGACGAGTATTTACAGCTGGCTAATCGCTCTAGCAATCCGTTAAAACGTTTCTTGCTTTTGGCAAATGGTGTTGGCGTTATTGACCGAGATTATTATGATAATCCAGATAATGAAGGTCATATCATGTTTCAATTCTGGAATTTCGGGCTAAAGCCTGTAACGATTGAGAAAGGAGAACGGATTGGTCAAGGAATCTTTAAACAATTTTTAGTTGCAGACCATGACTTAGAAACTCAAAAACAAGAGCGCTCTAGTGGACATGGCTCAACAGGAGTGGATTAATGGCGAAGGCAAAGGTCAAATACGTTTGTCGGGAATGTGGTTATTTTTCGCTTCGACTGCTTGGGCGATGTCCAAACTGTGGCGCTTGGAATAGCTTTGAAGAAGAAATCGAAGTAAAGGCTGTCAAAAACGCAAGAGTATCAATTGCTGGTGAAACGTCAGTCCCTGTATTATTAAAGGATGTTGCTTTTCAAAAAACACCTCGCTTTAAAACGAAGATGTCGGAGCTTAATCGTGTTTTAGGTGGTGGCGTTGTCAGAGGCTCACTTGTTTTGATTGGCGGGGATCCTGGGATTGGTAAATCAACACTGCTGCTGCAAGTTTCAACACAGCTGGCTGAGGCAGGTCGCGTTTTATATGTGTCAGGGGAGGAAAGCACCGAACAAATCAAGATGCGCGCTGAACGTCTTGGCTCAATTGACAATGAATTTTATCTATATGCAGAAACAAATATGAAACTCATTCGTCAGCAAATCGAAAAACTTAAGCCGGAGTTTTTAATTATTGATTCCATTCAAACAATGGCTAATCCAGATGTATCAAGCGTTCAAGGGAGTGTATCGCAGGTTCGTGAAGTGACCGCAGAGTTATTGCAGCTTTCCAAAACAAACAATATGGCGACCTTTATCGTGGGTCATGTCACTAAAGAAGGCTCAATTGCAGGACCTAGAATGTTGGAGCATATGGTTGACACGGTGCTGTATTTTGAAGGCGAACGTCATCAAAGCTATCGTATCCTGCGAGCAGTTAAAAATCGTTTCGGTTCAACCAATGAAATTGGTATTTTTGAAATGATGTCAAGCGGCTTGGTTGAAGTATTAAATCCCTCGGAGGTTTTCTTGGAGGAGCGAATCGCAGGTTCAAGTGGGACGGCGGTTGTTGTTGCTCTTGAAGGTAGTCGTCCGATATTGACCGAAGTTCAAGCTTTGCTCACGCCTACTTTGTTTGGCAATGCGAAGCGGACAACAACAGGGATAGACTTTAATCGTGCAAGTTTAATTATGGCAGTTTTAGAAAAGCGCAGCGGATTATTATTACAAAACCAAGATGCCTATCTTAAGGCAGCAGGTGGTGTCAAACTAAATGAACCGTCAATAGATCTTGCGGTTGCTGTTGCAATTACGTCAAGCTATAAGGACATTGAAACTAAGCCGACGGAATGTTTTATTGGTGAGATTGGTTTGACTGGCGAGATTAGGCGAGTGACACATATCGAGCAACGGGTCAACGAGGCAGCGAAGCTTGGATTTACCAAAATCTATCTGCCAAAAAACAACCTAGGGCATTGGGATATTCCCAAAAATATCAAGGTTGTTGGTGTGCAAACGCTAGAGGAAGTGCTTCAATTAGTATTTAATAATTCGTAATGAATAAGCATGTTGTTCGTTTGTTTAGTATTATCAATAATATTGACGACAGCTGCTATGTAGTGGTTAAGATGGGCTTAAGCTTGATGCGCTATCTTAACCTAGGAGGTGGGTTTTATGCGAAAAGGAATAATTCGTTCATTGTTAGTAATCATTGGTGCAAGTCTAGGCGGAAGCTTTTTGCCGGGATTTTGGGAATCAATTAATCAAGGTGACTCGTTTTTCAATCACCCAGTTATCAATAGTCTTTTAGGGGCTGCAATCTTTTTTGTCCTGTCATTATTTTTAACAAATATTATTCTAAGATTGCTGACTCAAATTGATGAACAAATCGGAAAATTAAGTCTTACAGATATTTTATTTGTTTCAGTAGGTAGTGTTTTAGGCGTGTTAATCGGCGTATTAGGATCCATTCCGTTATTTTATTTGAACATTCCATTTTTAAGCACCATTTTGCCTTTTGTCATTATGATTTTGCTTGCATATACCGGTTTTTCAATCTTTCATAGACGTCAAGATGACATTAGAGCATTGATTGCCAAAAACAAGAAAGTCACGATTGAGGAGGCAGAGGAAGTCTTAGAACGCCGTGAAGGAGAGAGCTTTCATCACTATAAATTACTTGATACCTCGGTGTTGATTGACGGTCGAGTGCTGGATATTTTACGAACGGGATTTATTGAAGGAACGATTTTGGTTCCAAATTTTGTTTTACTAGAGTTGCAGCTGGTTGCCGACTCAACAGATTCCTTAAAGCGTGCCAAGGGTCGTCGTGGCTTAGATATTTTGAATATTTTACAAAAAGAAGCAGACATTGATATTGAAATGTATGATTTTGATTATGAGGACATCAAGGAAGTTGATACGAAATTAATGAAGCTTGCACGCCAGCTGGATGCAATCTTGGTTACCAATGACTATAATTTGAATAAAATTGCTGAGTTTCAAAATATTACAGTCCTTAATATTAATGAATTAGCCAATGCGGTGAAGCCGGTTGTTATCCCCGGTGAAGAAATGGAAGTTACGGTTGTTAAGGCGGGAACGGAACGTGAGCAAGGGGTGGCATATCTTGATGACGGGACAATGATAGTTGTTGAGGAAGGTCAGCACTATATGAATCAGAAGATTTCAGTCATTGTGACGACTGCTTTACAGACGGCAGCAGGGCGGATGATTTTCGCTAAGCCCAATAAAAAACGTCTTGAGCATCGGAGAAAGTAAGGAAAATTCAGTGAGAGGTCAATAGTGATGGAATATACAGCGATTGTTTTAGCGGCAGGTCGTGGCAAGCGAATGAAAGCTCGGGACAATAAAATCTTTCTTGAGCTAGGAGGTCGTCCGATTTTGAGCTATGCGCTTGACGTTTTTGCCAAAGATGCCGATTGCAAACAGCTGATTGTCGTTGGAAGAGCTAAAGAGCAATCAATGATTCTACAGCTATCCGAACAAATTGAATTTGTCGTTGGCGGTGTAGAACGGCAGGATAGCGTCAAAAATGCGCTCGCTAAAGTAAATTGCGACTATGTGATGATACATGACGGCGCAAGACCATTTATTAAAGCTGCACAGCTAGAAGGTTTAAAACGTCATGTGGAAAAGGCTCACGCAACCTTGCTAGCTGTACCGGTTAAGGATACGATTAAGCAGGTAAGTGGTGAAGAGGTTGAGCGTACTTTACCAAGAAATGAATTATATCAGGCACAAACGCCACAGGCTTTTTTGACAGAACTAATCAAGGACGTACACGAAAAAGCTGCTTTGACACAATTTTTAGGCACAGATGACGCCTCCTTGGTTGAAACGTTTTCAAATCAAGCCGTCACAATTACACAGGGAAATTATCAAAACATCAAGATAACAACGCCAGATGATTTAATTTTGGGGGAAGCTATCTTGAAAGCTGGTATTTAGGATAATGGAAGAAGGGGGTTGTTTTTGATGTTTAGAATAGGTCAGGGCTATGATGTTCACCGGCTGGCAGCAAATCGAAAGCTGATTATCGGCGGAGTGGAGCTGGATTTTGAGCGAGGTCTGCTGGGACATAGTGACGCCGATGTCCTACTGCACGCTATTTCTGATGCAATCTTGGGAGCAATTGGTGCAGGAGACATCGGACACGCATTTCCAGATACTGATATGTCAATTGAAGGGATTTCATCAATGACCATCCTTGCTGCAGTCTATCAAGAAATGACTCGGCGAGGGTATACCGTTGTAAATGTTGATGCGACAATCCTCGCAGAGCGTCCGAAAATGGCGCCCTATTTGTCTGAAATGAAAGAAAATATTGCCAAAGTGCTTTCTATTACATCAGCACAGGTCAACATCAAGGCAACAACAAGCGAGAAACTCGGCTTTGTTGGTCGTGAAGAGGGTATGGCAAGCGAGGCAGTTGTATTATTGGCAAAAAAATAAAATTTTTAGCTTGGCTAGTCTTGCCAGCTCGGTGTGAAAAATTTATACTTGAAAAGAAAGTTTTGCTGGAGGAGAATTATGGTGATTTCCAAAATGAAGAATCTAGCAAAAATTAAATGATACTGGTATTCATTCGGCTGAACAATTGCGTTAAATTGGGACGTTTTATACAGGTTCGTGATTTAGTTGATGCTGGTGTAGGTATCCATTTTTGGCAATTACCGATATCAATAAAAAGCGTTTTTCAATTACATAAAATATAAGGAGAAATAGACAATGTCAGACAAAATTCGTGTGCGTTATGCGCCAAGTCCAACAGGATTATTACATATAGGAAATGCTAGAACAGCACTGTTCAACTACTTATTTGCTCGTCATTATGGTGGTGATTTTGTGATTAGAATTGAGGATACTGACCAAAAGCGTCAGGTTGAAGACGGTGAGCGTTCGCAATTAGAAAATTTAGCATGGCTCGGTATTGATTGGGATGAAAGTCCTAAAAATCCAGGGGCTTTCGGTCCTTATCGTCAATCAGAGCGACTTTCAATTTATCAACCATTGATTGATGAGCTACTAAAAAAAGGTTTGGCATATGAGTCGTATCTGACCGAAGAAGAGCTTGCTGCACAAAGAGAAGAACAGGAAGCTCGTGGTGTGACACCGAAATATGTTGATGAATTTGCCGGTCTAACTGACGAAAAACGTGCGCAGGTGATTGAGAAAAAACGTGCAGCAGGTATTCAGCCTGTCATTCGTTTGAAGGTTCATGAAGCGGCAGTCTATCAATGGACAGACATGGTTAAGGGAGATATTAGCTTTGAAGGCGGGAATGTTGGTGGTGACTGGGTCATTCAAAAGCGGGACGGTATGCCAACGTATAATTTCGCTGTTGTTGTAGATGATCATTTGATGGAAATTACCCATGTTTTACGTGGGGACGATCACATCGCAAATACGCCAAAGCAACTGATGGTTTACGAAGCGTTCGGCTGGAAGCCGCCAAAATTTGGGCATATGACTCTGATTATTAACTCACGGACAGGGAAAAAGCTTTCAAAGCGTGATACAGATACTTTACAGTTTATTGAGGATTATCGTGCAAAGGGATATTTGCCAGATGCTATTTTTAATTTTATTGCTCTTTTAGGTTGGAATCCGGGTGGAGAAGGAGAAATATTTACGCACGAGGAATTGATTCAGCTATTTGATGAAAAGCGCTTGGGGAAAGCACCGGCAGCTTTTGATCAAAAGAAGCTGGAGTGGATTAATAACCAATACATTAAAGCTAAAAGCACCGAGGCTATTTTTGAATTATCAAGACCCTTTCTAGTTGCCTCAGGACGTTTGGCTGAAACGCCTAGTGATGAAGAGCTTGAAAGTGCTAGACGCTTGGTCGCACTTTATCAGCCGCAGATGAGTTTTGCTGAGGAAATTATTGGCTTGACAGATTTATTCTTCAAGGCGCATCCGACAGTGAGCCAAGAAGCAGCGGAGGTTTTGGCGGAGGATACGGTGCCTGTTGTTCTTAAGGTGTTTAAAGCTAAGCTAGAATCATTGCCAGATGTGGATTTTAAACGGGAAAATATCTTTCCTTTGATTAAAGAGGTGCAAAAAGCAACGGGCGTTAAGGGCAAAAATTTATTTATGCCTATTCGTATCGCAGTATCTGGAGAAATGCATGGTCCAGAGCTTCCGGATACGATTGCACTATTAGGAAAGAAAAAGGCGATTACTCACATTGAGAAGGTCTTAAGTGATTTAGAAAATGCAAACTAAAATTAAGCGATGTTCAGGCGTCCTAACGGGTAAAAATGGCTAAAAATCGTAAATAAGGGAGAAATTGTGAAAAAATTTGGAGCGATGATGATTGCCTTAGTCATTTTACTAGGGTTGAGCTTGCGGGTAGATGTTATTACGGCAAAGGCGGACAGCTTTGATGTATCAGCTCAAGCGGCGATTGCGATAGATAGTGACACAGGGAAGATATTTTATACGAAGGACGAAAATACTAAACGTGGAATTTCTAGTATTACGAAAATTTTAACTGCCTATATGACCTATCAGGCTGTTGCACAGAAGAAATTAAAATGGGATGACGAGGTGGTAATTAGCGATTATTCCTACCGACTATCGCAAAACATGGAATTGTCGGGTGTGCCATTTATTGCAGGGAAAAAATATACAGTTAAAGAGTTGCTAAATGCGGCACTAGTTGCATCAGCGAACTCAGCAGCGGTTTCCTTGGCGGAGAAAATTGCAGGAAGTGAGCCAAATTTTGTCGATATGGCAAAGGCTCAGCTTAAAAAATGGGGGATTGACCAACCGCATTTAGTTAATGCCTCTGGCTTAAATAATGAATATCTGGGAGAAGACATCTATCCGGGTAGTGCCAGCGATGATGAAAACCAACTGAGCGCTAAAGATATAGCGATTATTGCTAGGCATTTAATTAATGATTATCCAGAGGTTTTGGAGATTACTAAGCAAACGACTGCCTCTTGGGACGATACAACAATGCAAACTTGGAATTGGATGTTGCCAGATATGGCAGCTTACCGCGAGGGAGTAGACGGCTTAAAGACGGGGACAACGGAGCTTGCTGGGCAATGCTTTGTTGGAACGATAAAAGAGGGCAATGTCCGCTTAATTACTGTCGTTTTAAATGCAGAGAATACCGACACAGATGCTGCGGCACGTTTTACAGCAACCAATCAGTTGATGGATTACGTCCTTGATAATTGGAGTCGTCAAATAATCGTGAAAAAAGGTGTGCAGGTTAAAGGAGTCAAGGCGATGCGTGTGGCTGATGGAAAGCGCAAAAAAGTTTCGCTTGTTGCCTCAACTGATTTTAAAGGCTGGCTCAGAAATGATTGGACTCTTACGGATTATCAAGCAACATTCACACCAATCAATTCAAAACAGGGCTTGATTGCCCCAATTACTGCCGAAAAAACTGAGGCAGGAAGTGCCGTAATTAAGATGAAAGACGATAGTTTAGGCTATCTAGATGCTAAAAATACCGAGGTCAATCAAGTTATTATGGTTGCAAAAACGGATGTTGCTAAGGAAAATTTCATTCGAGTTGCCATTAATCACTTTATCAATTGGGTCAACGAAAAGTTATAAATGTTTGATTGCTCGTGTTTAATCGCGAGCTTTTAGCCTTTAGCAGCAGGAGGTGGAACGATGAAACTTGGAATGCGAACGATAAAAACGGTTATTAGTGCGACATTTGCTCTGCTGATTGCTAATCTGTTGCATTTAGAATTTGCACCGACTGCAGCGATTATTGCGATTTTAAGCGTGTCGAGCACCAAGAAATCAACCTTAAAAATTAGTATTTCCCGCGTGGTTAGCCTGAGTGTTGCACTTTTAATGGCAACTATTTTATTCAATACTTTGGGACATCATGCAGTTGTTTTTGGATTGTATTTGCTCTTATTCATTCCCTTATCGATGGAGCTTCAAGTAGAAGAAGGGATTGTTGTTAGTTCTGTATTGATTACTCACCTATTACTGAGTCCGCAGATTACAGGGCAGTTGATTGTTAACGAATATCTTTTGATGATTACTGGCGCAGGTCTTGCGACTTTGATAAATGTTTACATGCCTGATGTAACGCGAGTCTTGCGTCATAATCAGGAAATTTTAGACAGTCGGATAAGAAATTTATCAATGGGTATTGTCACATCAGTTAGAAATAATCGGCGGCTAGATTTGCAGCGAGTAGAAGTCAGGGAATTGCTTGAGTTTACGGCAGACAATATCGAAAAATCAAGACAGGCTATGGAAAATCGAATTTTTTCATCAGAGCATTTTTATTTTGATTACTTTAGAATGCGCCAAATGCAGCTGGTGATTTTCCAAGAAATCTTACAAGAATTGCATGAATTGACCATTCAACCCGAGTTCTTCTCAGGTCTTGCGAAACTATTTTTGGCGCTTGCCAAGACTTTTGATAAGGATAATGATGCGCAACATCTTTCAATCATGGTGTCAGAGGTCTTTGAGGAATATCGGCAAATGCCTCTGCCTAAGACGCGTGAAGAGTTTGAATTAAGGGCTCGGCTATATCGTATTTTACAATTAATCGAAACATTGATTGACATAAAGCGTGATTTTGTGGAAAATCGTTCAGTAAATAAGTAATATTTCCAAAGATTTGCAGATGAATCGACTAATGATTTCGAGAAATTTGATAACTGTAGTCAGAAAAGGTTAAGAATTTTTGGAATAAATAAAAGAATTGACTCATTCTCTATTGAGAAATTAGGCAAAAAAAATTAGAATAGAAGTATGTATGAAAATGGAGGATATGATGTCAAATACTTATTCAGACCCAAGGTTAAAAATTTTTGCTTTGAATTCAAACAAAACATTGGCAACAAAAATCGCTGATTCAATCGGTGTTAAATTGGGAGAAATCAACGTCACCCAGTTTAGCGACGGCGAGATTCAAGTTAATATTGAGGAAAGCGTTCGAGGCTCGCACATTTATATCATTCAGTCAACATCTGCGCCGGTCAATGATAATCTGATGGAAGTTTTAATCACGATTGATGCGTTAAAGCGCGCTAGTGCCGCTTCGGTTAATGTTGTTATGCCGTATTATGGCTATGCTCGTCAAGATAGAAAAGCGCGCGCACGTGAGCCAATCACTGCAAAGCTTGTCGCAAATATGCTGACAATTGCTGGCGCTGATCGTCTGCTGACTCTTGATTTACACGCAGCACAAATTCAAGGCTTTTTTGATATTCCGGTCGATCATTTGATGGGTGCGCCGCTGATTGCTAACTATTTTGTTGAACAAGGACTTTACGGTAAAGACGTTGTGGTTGTTTCTCCTGACCATGGCGGAGTGACAAGAGCAAGAAAGCTTGCGGAATTTTTAAAAGCCCCAATTGCAATTATTGATAAACGCCGTCCGAGAGCAAACGTTTCTGAGGTGATGAATATCATCGGTAATGTTTCCGGCAAAAAATGTGTGTTGATCGACGATATGATTGATACAGCAGGGACAATTACTCTGGCAGCTAATGCATTAAAGGAAAAAGGTGCAACTGAAATTTACGCTTCTTGTACGCATCCGGTTCTGTCTGGACCGGCATTAGATAGGATTACCGAGTCAGCAATCACTAACCTAGTTGTGACTGATACGATTAATTTGCCAAGAGAGAGGAAAATTGACAAAATTATAGAAGTTTCTGTCGGTGAATTGATTGGGGACGCTATTTTGCGGATTCATGAAAGCCGCCCACTCTCTCCATTATTTGAAAATCCAAACAGATAAAAATAACCGAAGGTTCAATCTGAATCTTCGGCTTTTAGTTTGTAATTGAAATGTAATGAGAAAAGCTTGGAAAGTAATATGCCGCACAAGACACCGATTAAATTAGTTAGGATATCAATTACATCCAAAACGCCTAAGCTTAACCAGAATTGTAAGCATTCAACCGTTAAAATTAAAACAAAGCTGAAAATAGATACAGTTAAGTAACGCATTTTATAGGCTAAAAACCAACCTAACGGTACGAATAAGACGATATTCATTACGAATTCAAAGGTGGTGTATTGCAAATCAATCCAAAAAAGTGAAAAGTCAAGGTTGATTCCCTTAATTCCGGGGCTTTTAAACAGTAAAAAAAACATAAGTGCTAAAAGATAGGCGACAAATTCAAAATAAATCAGTGTTTTGTTCAACTTATGCTGCAGAAGCTGATTTGAATTGATGAAAACAAGTATTGAAAAAAGAAGGATTAAACCATAGATGATTAGCTGATGGTCAAATTGCTCAAGCCGATTCATCCAAAGAACAGACTTGAAATAGATAAAGCCAACATGCTGATATAATTTAATTAACCCTAAAAAACAGCTGAAAGCTAAGATACTACTAGTAATGCTGGAATTTTTTTTGCCCATAAAACGACCGCCTAATCAAGAGATAGCTCTATTATATCAAGTAATTGCCGACTTGAAATGAGATTAACAATATTTAATTTTTTAATCTTATAAAGCGTTTGCCTTGAATCGTAAAAATTGGTGTGGTAGTATCGATTTGTACGATTTACTTTGGATAAATAGCGAAGCGCTCCGCAATGATTGGAATAATTTGAACTGGGTTTTGATAAAAAGCACTTAAGGTTTGTGCATTAATAATGTCAAAACGGTTGCCCTGAGCAAAAATCTCGCCATCACGGATTAATAATATTCTTTGAAATATCTTGGTAATTTCTTCTGTATGATGAGTGACGTAGAGCAGAGTTGGTGCGTTGTCGAGTTTTGAAATGCGTGAAATCTGAGCTAACAAACGTTCTCTGGCAAAAAGGTCGAGTGCATTTGCCGGCTCGTCCAAAATCAAAATTTTAGGTTTAGCCATCAAAGCGCGTGCGATGAGGATAATTTGCCTTTCACCTTGAGAGAGCGTTTTGAAAGCTTTCCCAATTAAATGCTCAGCATTTAGGAATTGAAGTAGAGCTTTGGCTTCGTCCAAATCGACTTTATTAGTTTGTTGGTAAATACCGATGCTAGCAAATTTGCCGGACAAAACGATTACTTCGCTCGTTTCGCTGTGATAGAGTCGGTCAGTTAGATATGAGCTAACGACTCCGATTTTCTTTTTCAAGCTTGGGATATCAGTTTTTCCAAATTGTTCGCCTAAAATGGTAATTTTGCCACAGGTTGGCCAGATGTCAGCGGTGATTAGTTTGAGTAATAAGCTTTTTCCGGCACCGTTTAAACCAAGGATTGCCCAATTTTCTTGAGGAGCAACCTGCCAGTTTATTTGATTAAGCAAGCGTTTTTCTAAGCGAGTATAAGTAACGTTTTCAAGTTTGATGATTGCTTTGTCCATATTAATCGTCCCTTCTGACAATAAAAAGTTTGATATACTAAGGTGATATTACATTTATTGTAGCAGAGCTTGGGAGATGATTAAAATATTTTGACATTTCTAATCTAATGTAAGAGAATATAGATAGGCGGAGGTGAAAGATGAAATGGTCTCTTAGTGAATTAAAAAAACATCGTGGTCAACCGATTGCTTTTGATCTTATATTGGATTTAAAATCAGAGATTATGGCAAGAAGCGGAGAAGTTTTAGATTTAACATCTGTAGCTGTCCAAGGTTCGATAGAAAGCGACGCTTTTAATTACCTACTAAATTATCAAGTGAGCTATCAAATCACACTAGCTTCTTCGAGAAGTTTAACCCCAGTCGTCAGTAATGAGCACATCGAGGTTGCGGAGATTTTTGTGACCAAGGACGTGTTTGACTCACTTAATCAAGAAGATGAGATGGTTTTGGTGCTTGAGAAAGATTTGATTGATTTAGATGAAAGCGTTTCGGATAATATTTTACTTAATATTCCATCAAAAATCTTGACGCCTGATGAAGAAAAAGGCGAAGGATTTATCTCTGGAGAGTCGTGGGAAGTGTTGACAGAGCTTGATTATCAACAAAAGCAACAAAGTAATCCGAAGAAAAATGCTTCACCATTTTCTAATTTGGACAAAATTTTTTCAGAAAATCCGAAATAAAGATTGTCTTTTACCAAATGATTAAGATATAATAATAAAAGATAATTAATAACAAATAAAACGGTATAATCAATTTAATGATGATTTACTATTGAATTTGAGTTTTATTTAAATGATGGAAGCTAATTATCAGGAGGGAATAATGAGTCAAGCGAATTTTGGCGTTGTGGGAATGGCCGTCATGGGAAAAAATCTAGCGTTAAACATTGAGTCTTATGGCTATCGAGTCGCTATTTTTAACCGAACAGGCACGAAAACTGAGGCAGTTATTGCCGAGTATCCAGAGAAGAATTTCGTTCCTGCATACACAGTTGAAGAATTTGTGACATCAATTGAAAAGCCACGCCGGATTATGCTAATGGTTCAAGCTGGCAAGGGAACAGATGCAACGATTCAGGCACTGCTGCCACATCTTGATAAGGGAGATATACTGATTGATGGCGGAAACACTTTCTTCCAAGATACTATCCGTCGCAGTGAAATGTTGAATGAATCAGGAATCAATTTTATCGGAACAGGCGTTTCCGGTGGAGAAGAAGGCGCGTTAAAAGGTCCTTCGATTATGCCGGGCGGACAAAAAGAGGCATATGATTTGATTGCGCCGATTTTGGAAGAGATTTCGGCAAAAGCAGTTGAGGACGGCGCACCTTGTGTTACTTATATTGGTCCAAATGGTGCTGGACATTACGTAAAAATGGTTCACAATGGCATTGAATATGGCGATATGCAGCTAATTGCAGAAAGCTATGATTTGCTAAAAAATATTTTAGGTTTGACTGTTGAAGAGTTAGCGGAAATTTTTAAGGAATGGAATCAGGGAGAACTTGATTCGTATCTGATAGAGATTACAGCAGACATTTTGACACGAATCGATGATGAAGGGACTGGTCGACCGATAATAGATGTGATAAAAGATGCTGCAGGTAATAAAGGGACAGGAAAATGGACGTCGCAAAGCGCGTTGGATTTAGGTGTGCCTCTGCCCTTAATTACTGAGTCAGTATTTGCTCGATTTATTTCAGCATATAAGGATGAACGCGTAGCTGCAAGTAAGCTATTACCCAAGCCTGCGATTCAACCATATGATGGAGATAACAAAGAGCTGATTGAGAAAATCCGTCAAGCATTGTATTTCTCTAAAATTATGAGTTATGCGCAAGGTTTTGCTCAATTACGTGTAGCAAGTGAAGAGTATGATTGGAATTTGCCATTTGCTGAAATTGCTAAAATATGGCGCGCAGGTTGCATTATTCGAGCGAGATTTTTGCAAAAGATTACGGATGCTTATGAAAAAGAAGGCAATCTAGCGAATTTACTATTAGATGATTACTTTATTGAAATTACTAAAAAATATCATCAATCAGTTCGTGAAGTCGTAGCTTTATCAGTTCGTTCGGGTATTTCAGTTCCGACATTCTCTAGTGCAATAGCTTACTTTGATGCTTATCGCAGTGAGAGATTGCCGGCAAACTTGATTCAAGCACAGCGTGATTATTTTGGGGCACACACTTATCAAAGATTAGACAAAGACGGAACATATCATTATTCGTGGTATAACGAAGACTAGGGGGTTATTGTGGTACAAAAAGTTTTGATTATTGAAGATGAAGAAAAATTGGCGAAATTTATTTCGTTAGAGCTGGAGCATGAGGGCTACTATGTAGCGAGTCGTAACAATGGTCGCTTAGGTTTAGAGGCGGCTCTTGAGGAGGACTGGGATGTCATTTTGCTGGATTTGATGTTGCCAGGATTAAACGGTTTAGATGTTGCGCGTCGTTTACGCCAAGCTAAACAGACACCGATTATTATGATGACTGCAAGAGATTCTGTCTTAGATAGAGTGTCTGGTCTAGATCATGGTGCAGACGATTATATCGTTAAGCCATTTGCGATTGAAGAGCTTTTAGCACGCTTGCGTTCTGTTTTACGCAGAATAGATATTGAAACAGAAAAGAGTGGTATTAATCGAACTTCTGTGACATATCGTGATTTGGTCATCGAAAAGGAAAATCGCGTATTACGTCGTAATAATGTAATCATTGAATTGACGAAGCGTGAATATGAATTAATCTTGATGTTGATGGAAAATATTAATACTGTTCTTTCTCGTGAAGATTTGCTGCGTAAGGTTTGGGGACAAGAGGGTAATAGCGAAACAAATGTCGTTGACGTTTATGTTCGTTATTTACGTAATAAAATTGATATCCCAGGTGAAGATAGCTATATCCAAACTGTTCGTGGAACCGGCTACGTTATGCGACAATGATTAACAAAGTGGTAGAAGCGTATAGTCGTAAAAAAGGCCCATCAGTAACGGTTAAGTGGGCCCTTGCGAGTGCGCTTTTTATCTTTATTTTATTTACCATATTTGCCGTATTAACATACAATTCATCGGTTAGTCTGATTATGTCTAAAGAAAAAGAAAATTTGGAACGAACAGTCGGAGACATCAATCGAAACCTGAGTCAATCACATGCTGAACTAACGACAGAAGAGGTAAAAAAACAGTTCAATCAAAAAGTCTTGTTTTCTTATGACAAAGAAAATAATTCAGAAATTTTGATACCTAATCACTTTCTTTCGGAAGTGATGCAGTCCTCAATTTCATTTTATATCTATAATGCTGAAAAAAAGATTATTTTTGGCACAGATGATTTGCCACCGCATTTGATTGAAACTAAAAGTATAGAGCCGACTGTTATCACATTAGGGAATGACTTGGGGAATATCTCAGTTCAGCCAATTCGCTCTGAGAAAACTAATAAGGTGATTGGTTATGTTCAAGGCATTTTAGTTTTAAGCAGTTTTTCAGAAATTAGGGATCAATTGCTGACCGTTTTGTTTGTTTCGGAAATTTTTTCATTTATTTTTAGCGGACTGATTGGCTTTTTCCTAGCTAATTATTTCTTGCGACCAATCACGATCCTTAGGAATCGAATGATTCGGATTAAGCAGGATCCAAAGTTTGAAGATGAAATCGAGCCGATTAATACGCACGATGAACTCGAAGATCTTGCTGAAATTTTTGAAGAATTGATGGAGAAAATTAGGTCACATATTGTTTCTCTAGACCAATTTGTGAGTGATGTATCGCACGAATTGAGAACACCGGTAGCGATTGTTGAAGGGCATTTGAAGATGCTTGATCGTTGGGGGAAAAGTGACCCAGAAGTCCTTGATGACAGTATTAAATCAAGCTTGCAATCAATTCAACGGATGAAAAATTTAATTCAAAACATGCTTGAATTATCCAGAACTGGAAATATTGAGCGCTATCCAGATGAGTTGACGGAAGTGAGGGAAGTCGTTGATAGGACATTTAATGACTTCAAGGTACTTTATGGCGAAGAATTTGAATTGCTTTTGGAGAATAAATTACAGTTTTCCGATGTTGCTTTGATGAATGAAGAACGCTTGGAGCAGCTGTTGGTTATTTTATTAGACAATGCAATTAAGTATTCGGGTGAAATTAGAAAAATAGAAGTCAAAGCATGGGTCAATGAAGACGATCGTATTTGTATAAGTGTTAAAGACAATGGCGAAGGGATTCCAAAAGAGGCTCAAGCCAAAATTTTCGACCGTTTTTACCGAGTAGATAAAGCAAGGACAAATAGTCAAGGAGGCAACGGCTTAGGTCTATCTATTGCTTGCCAGATTATTACTGCCTACAAAGGTGAGATTAAGGTAGAAAGTGAAGTAGACGAAGGTACAACATTTACGATTGTTTTACCAAAAATAGTATAGTGTAAAAGATGCTTAAGTTCATTTGAACTTGGGCATCTTTGTCCTTTTCCCGCCCGAAATCCGAAAGGGGAAAAAAAAGCTGAAAAAAGATTTGAAAAAGAGTTGACAGTGATATTAAGATTTGATAGTATAAAGAAGT
>JAISYB010000085.1 GCA_031270215.1 Streptococcaceae bacterium
GGTGAACGAAAAAGTCCAAATCAGCTGGAATTTCATCATTAATCACATGAGAAATCCCTTCAATATCAATCCCACGAGCCGCCAAATCAGTAGCAACTAAAAATTGATAGTCTAGATTACGAACCTGCTTCATCACTCGCTTACGCTCACGAGGTTCAATCCCACCGTGAAGCTTGGCTACTTTTAAGCCATTGCTTTGTAAAAATTTTGTGATTTCATTCACACGCTCTTTTGTATTAGCAAAAACAATCGCCAGATATGGATTCGTGCTCTGCAATAATTTCAAAATCACGGCATTTTTGTCATTACCCTTTGTTGAGATTAACCAATTGTCAATCTTATCGCTGATAATTGTTCGACTTTCGATTGCTTCGGCGACTGGATTTTCAAGATATTTTTTCAAAAATGGCTGTAGCTTTTCTGGGATAGTTGCTGAAAAAACGAGAAATTGAACGTCGGTCAGCTGTGAAGCAATTTGGTCGACTTCGGGTAAAAATCCCAAATCAAGCGCCATATCCGCTTCATCAACAACGAAAATTTTAGCAGTAAAAATCTTCAGCGCACCCTTTGTCAAATCTAAAATTCGCCCACTTGTACCAATCACAATATGTGGTTGATGATGTGCTAGCTTTTCCATTTGACGCTTACGATCTGTTCCGCCAACATAGTTTGCAATTCTAATCGGTGTATCAGAAAATTTAGCCAGCTGCTGAGCGGCTTGATAAATCTGTTCGGCAAGCTCCCGACTTGGTACAGTAATAACCACTTGAACCGCATCAAGCTTTGGATCTATTTTTTCAAATATCGGCAATAAAAAGGTATGCGTCTTACCGCTCCCTGTTTTTGACTGACCGATGACATTTTTCCCCTGTCTAATCACAGGAATTAAACGCTCCTGTACCTCGGTTGGTTCGATAAACCCAATTTCGTCTAATGCTTTTTCCAAAAATTTCGGGAAATTATAATCCTTAAATTTAGCCATTTTTCCTCACTTCTCATCTATTTAAATTCAACAATTGTTACACCATTGCCACCAGCGCTTGGCGTTGCAAAGGCAAAGTGCTTAACCTGCCTATTTTGCTTCAAATACTGCCAAACACCCTGCTGTAGAGCGCCTGTTCCTTTGCCATGAATAATTCGCACATGCGGATAATTTTGTAAAAGCGCAGCATCAATATAACGATCTACCTCATGCATTGCCTCCTCATAACGCTTGCCGCGCAAATCAAGCTCCGTCTTCACCCCTCCATAAGTAGCGCCATGCCTTACCCGTTTTACTGTTGGTTGTACGGATTTCACTTCTGATTTATCAACTTTTTCAAGCTCCGCCAAATCCGCTTTCATCTTAATTAACCCCATTTGAACCTCAAAGCGAGTATCCGTCAGCTTTTTGGTGACGACTGCCCGCTGCCCATAGCTTAAAACCAGCACCTCATCTCCTACCCTCAGCGCTTTTTTAGCTTTAGCACGTCTTAATACTTTGTTTTTAGATAAATCAACACCCGTGTCTTTTAGAGCTTTGAGCTGACTCTTAGCTGCAATTAACTCATGCTCTTTTGCGTAATTTTTCTCACGCAATGCTTTAATAATCTTCTCTGATTCTTCCTCTGCTTTTCTGATAATCGCTTGTGCCTCTTCATCAGCTTTAGCTAATAACGCAGCTTTTTCATCATCAAAAGCTTGCTGCTGTTGTGACAATTGACGATTAAGCGCTGCATTTTCTGATTTAAACTGCCTGATTTCTTCAAGGGAGCTACTCATTTCCGTATTAGTCGCTTCAAGCGCATCAAGCATTTGGTTAATCTCTTGGCTCTTAGTTCCAACCATCTGTTTTGCTACCGCAATAATCGCTTCAGGCAAGCCAAGCCGCTTTGAAATCTCAAAAGCATTACTCTTTCCAGGAATACCAATCAATAACTGATAGGTCGGACTAAGCGTTGCCACATCAAATGCCATGCTCGCATTAATCGTCTGCGGTGTATTTACCCCATAAATTTTCAGTTCCGGATAATGCGTTGTCGCAATGACCAATGCGCACTGCTTTCGCAAAAATTCCAATATTGCAATCGCTAATGCTGCACCCTCCTGAGGGTCTGTTCCGGCACCAAGCTCGTCAAACAATACCAAGGTTCGCTCGTTCGTTTTCTTCAATATCTCAACAATATGTGTCATATGGCTTGAGAAAGTCGAAAGATTTTGAGCAATTGACTGCTCATCCCCAATATCTGCAAATATCTCATCTAAGACGGCAATTTGACTACCAAGATTTGCAGGAATTGCTAGACCGGACTGCGCCATCAGCTGCAAAAGTCCCAAGGTTTTCAATGTAATCGTCTTACCACCAGTGTTAGGACCTGTAATCACCATTGACCGATACTTAACCCCAAGCTCGATTGTATTGGCAACGACAGCATTTGGGTCAATCAACGGATGTCTGGCATCAAGCAGCAAAATACTTTGCTTCGTTGAGATTTCCGGAATAAATGCATTAAGAGCTTTGGCGAATAAAGCCTTCGCTTGAATGAAATCCAAATGTCCGATGACCCACGCATTTTGTCTTAAATCGTGAAGATATGGTTTTAGCTCAATTGATAGCTGGTGTAAAATCCGATTGATTTCACTGCGTTCGTTTGATTTAGCGCTACTCAGCTGATTATTTAATTCAAGTGTCTTGGCGGGCTCTATATACAAGGTCTGTCCGCTCGCTGACTGGTCATGTACGACACCACCAAACTGATTGCGATATTCATGCTTAACAGGCAAAACGTAGCGTTCATTTCGAATCGTAATAATTGGCTCACTCAGATAATTGGCGCTTCTTTTCGTATATTGCTCAAGCGTTTCTCTGATTTGTCTTTCCAAACGTTTAATCGTCCGTCTATGATTTGCCAAAGCCGCACTCGCTTCATCACGAAGATAGCCGATTTCATCAATAACGGACAAATCTTTTCTAACTTGCGGCAAGCCAACCGTTTTATCTAACAATTCCGTTAAGTGAGGTACTGACAAATCAAGCTGCTCAAAAAATTGATTGAGCGTGTTGGTTATCCGCAATAATCGTGCAATCTGGGATAACTCTAAGCCACTTAAATCCGCACCAATTTCGACACGTTTAAAATGCCCCTCTAAGTCTGGCAGCTCCGCAATCGGCAGATGGCTCTTTTCCCTCAATACTAGCTCAAGCTCCCCAAGCTTGGCAAACAGCAGCTCCAAAATCGCTAAATCAGCAGTTGGATGAAGCGTTCTTGCTTGTAGCCCTCCCTGAAATGTTAGAGTATACTCCCCTAGCAGCTCACGAATTAGATCAAACTCCAAAATTTCTTCTATTTTATGGTTCATATAAAACTCCAATCAAGATACACTATGGTGCTAAAATGGCTTATGATGAATAATCTCCGTCACCCACAAATTAAAAATGTCATGCGAGAAAATTGGCGTTCTAAGCAGCATTGCCTTAGCCAAAAGACTGTGGGATAATTGATTTTGAATGATATTCATTGGGATTAGAGCTAAAAGCGCAAGCATCAAAACAATGGCTAAGTAATATTCACAGACACCTAAGAAGCCGGCAATCCATTTGCCTTTGCTTTCTAAAATGTCCAGCTTGCCTAACGGATATGCAAAAATACCCACTAAACGCACAGCAATCATCACCCCAAAATAAAGCAAAAGAAAGGCAAAGCCGGCATAAAATGCCTTATCAATATCAAAAATAATGGATTGCTTTAATATCGTTAAATGCGAATCAACACTTGCCTGCGGATAGGGTACCCATAGGATAAATGACGGATAGAGCGCCTTAAAGCAAGAAGTTGCAACAATATAGGCAATCAAGGTGCCTGCATTGTAGTAGCCCTGTAGTACCAAGCCGCGTCTAAATCCCATCGCAAAGCCTAACATCAAAATAATTAAAATAAAAATCGAAACCATTAGTCCTCATCCTTATCGGCAATGATTTGCTGCTTGGCATATTCATTGCTCCTCTGCTGTGCTCTTAACACATCATAATCGGCATCACTTATTACCTCTGTTGTCTTTAGTTGCAGCATTGGCTCAATTCTTTCTAGCTGTTTAGTCAGATTAGCCACTTCATTTAGCAAACGTGCATTGTTTTCTTCCAGCTCATCATGTGCTGCTTTGAGCTTTGAAAGCTTATCCTCACGAAGAATCTGTTCAATTACAACCTGTAAGCTTAATAAAACAGCAATATCCTCACGACTGGACTGCGGCGCGGAAGTTTTAATTTGCTCGAATTTTTCATTGACAATATCTGTTGCCGTTCGTAACAGGTGATCCCCTGCTGTACTAATCAGCACATACGGTTTCCCATCAACAAACGACTTAAATCTTTTTTTATGACTCATTTCTACACCTTCCTTAGAAAAGTTTACCTTATGTAGATTATAGCATAAAACAAGGTAGTGTTTATCCATAGTTACGACTTTGAAAACAGACACTATTAATTAAGCTAAAAACCGTTACTGCTTGCTAATGCCATTGGCGCAAGCAATCTTAGTATTTCATGTTATAATAAAATGGAGGTGAATGTTTTGATTCAATATCCAAATGGTAAAAAATTAATATCTTCAAGTCTGCGGACAAAAGCAAGCACTAATTTTGCGAATCGTGGCATGGATTTTGAAGGTGCGATTAATGATAGTAACGCCTATTATTTATCACGAAAAATTGCAGTTATTCATAAAAAACCGACACCGATTCAGGTCGTTAAGGTTGAATACCCTAAGCGTAGCATGGCAAAAATTACAGAAGCTTACTATCGACAAGCGTCAACAACAGACTATTCCGGTGTTTACCGCGGATTTTATATCGACTTTGAAGCAAAGGAAACCAAGCAAAAAAAATCATTTCCACTCAAAAATTTCCATCAACATCAAATCGAGCATATGAAGGCTGTGCTTGAACAAAAAGGAATTTGCTTTGTTTTACTTTATTTCGCAACTGATAATCGCTGCTTTTTACTAGAAGCTGTACATTTAATTTCTTTTTTTAACGGTCAAATCTCTGAAAGAAAATCAATACCGCTTAGCTATATTGAAGAGTTCGGCTTCCAAATTCAACCGCAGCTAAAGCCTAGATTACCCTTCTTAGCGATTATTGACCAATTAATTGAGGGAGGAAAAGCTTATCGCTAATACAAATCAAGCAACCAGAACAACACGCATTCATCAAAGAAAGTGGCGCACACGCCTTGTCAAGCTCTTAGCAATTTTGGCAACACTTGCTGCACTTGGCTTTGCTTTTGGCATTGGTCTATTTTTTTACTATGCTAAAAGCGCACCCAAATTATCTGAAAAGGAACTAAATAGCACCGCTTCCTCCTTAATCTACACCAATAGTGGAGATTTATTCGCCGATTTGGGTAGTCAAAAGCGTGAACTGGTCACACCGCAGGACATTCCACAAACATTGGTTGATGCCATTGTGTCAGTCGAAGACAAACGGTTTTACAAACATATTGGTGTTGATCCGATACGGATTATCGGCTCGCTCTACCATAACCTAACGCACACTACAACACAGGGTGGTAGTACGCTAACTCAGCAGCTGATTAAGCTCTCCTATTTTTCAACTGATGTTAAGGATCAAAATATCAAACGAAAAGCACAAGAGGCGTGGCTAGCACTACAGCTTGAACGGCGCAATACCAAGGTTGAGATTATCAGCTTTTATATCAATAAGGTTTATATGGGCAATGGCTTTTATGGCATGCAAACAGCGGCCAAAAACTATTACGGTAAACCGCTAACCGAGCTAACCTTACCTCAGCTGGCATTGCTTTCTGGGACACCACAAGCACCTAGTCAATATGATCCCTATACACACCCAGAGGACGCTCTAAACCGGCGCAATACCGTCCTTTTGACAATGTATCATAATAAGAAAATTAGCAAAAAGACTTATCAAGAAGCAATCAAAACCCCAATTACTGACGGTTTAATTCCATTCACGCAGGACAATACCAAGCAGAAGATTGTTGATAATTATCTCAAGCAGGTCATTGATGAGGTCGAGTCTAAGACTAAGAAAAGTGTTTATACCTCAGGAATGAAAATCTATACTAACCTCGATATGAATGCACAAAACCAGCTCTATAACATTGCCAATACCGAGGAATATGTCGCTTGGCCTAATGGCGATTTGCAAATGGCGTCAACAGTTATTGATGTTCACACCGGAAAAGTCATTGCTCAAATCGGAGGTCGCAATATCCCAGATGATGTTACCTTTGGCACCAACCAAGCCGTGCAAACCGACCGCGACTTTGGCTCAACAATGAAGCCGTTAGTTGACTACGGCCCTGCGATTGACACTGGTATCTATACATCAACTAGACAGATAGTCAATGATGTTTTAGCCTATTATCCCGGGACAAATACCCAAATCTACGATTGGGACTTAAAGTATATGGGAAGTATCACATTAAGAAACGCACTGGTCTATTCTCGTAATGTTCCAGCAGTTAAGGCATTAGAAGCTGTCGGTCTTCCGACAAGTAAGGCGTATTTGGATAAAATGGGTATTAATTTCCCAGAGCTATTCTATCCAAATGCAATCTCATCACGAACAAGTCAAGCAGGTAATCAGTACGGTGCATCTTCACTTAATATGGCGGCTGCCTATGCGACATTTGCTAATGGCGGGGTTTATTACCAACCCTACTATGTCAATAAAATCGTCTTTTCTGACGATACAACTCAGGAATATCAGCCAACCGGCAACCGAGTTTTTAAAGAAACGACAGCTTATATGATTACCGACATGTTAAAGGGTGTCATTGCAAACGGTATGGCAACTGGTACAAATGCTAAAATCACAGGTTTAAATCAAGCGGGTAAAACAGGTACATCTAATTACTCCGAGGAGGATTTAGAAAAAATTGGCTACAATGGCAGAGATCAGATTGTTCCTGATGAATCCTTTGTTGGCTACTCCAGAGATTACGCCATCTCGGTTTGGACGGGCTATAAGAGCATGCTAACACCACTTTTTTCTGATGATTTAGAGCTTGCCAGCGACGTTTATCGAGAGATGATGTTGGCACTTTCCGTCAATGATGACGGAGGTGATTGGACAATGCCAAACGGAATCGCCAAAAGTGGTAATGAGTTAACCATCAATGTCCATGCAATCAATCAAGACACCTCAGACGGCACGACCTATACCGTCAAAAATGGCGAAGGTCTTGCTCAGATTAGTAAAAGCACCGGTGTTTCAATCGAAAAGCTTCTTGAGCTAAACGGTTTCTCTGACCAGAGCCAATGGTTCGCCTCCCCAGGACAAAAGATAAAAATTAAATAAGATTTATAAGCGTAGCGTGTGGCTTAGAAACCTACGACTTTAGTCATGGCGTAGTTGACGTAAGCCAATACAAAACAAACATTCATTAACTATACAAAAACGACCTATCCTAAATAGTAGTGATAAGTCGTTTTTTATAAGAGCCTGACCCAAAAGTCTCCTTTATCTCAAAAGAAACTCTGGCTACCGTTCGCAGTCGCCAAAACAAGCCGTTTCAGCTTTTTAACTTAACGTAACCCACAAAGCAGGGCGAATGCGAGTGGAGAAGTTTTCTACGTTCCATTTGATATCAAGGATGAGGGAGTCGCTGTAAGCGCCATTTATGACAGTGCCCGCACTCCAAGCGTCACCCCCCGACCGAAGCCAGAAGATATCCATGACAGAGCCATCGCCTCCTAAGAAATCTAACAATTTAGAGTAAGAGACCTCAACCGAACCAGCACCATAATCTATCCATTTTTTTTCACTTGTTGTCCTACTAAGATCGCCATAGCTTAAGACAAACGCTTGTTTGGTGCCAGCACTACTATACGTGGTCGCAAATCTAGTATCCGCAGAAAGACCTTCATACCAAAACCCGCTCCAATTATCATAATCATCATGCTCATCATAAGTTTTATAATCATCATCTGTGAGGGGAAAACCTGCTTTAAAGCTATCAAAATCTGGATCGTGTAAATCAACCGCTAAGATACTATCCTGATAAGTTTTTAAGGTATGTTCATAGTAGTAATCAATCGCGCCTTTGAGCCCGTATTTGTATTTAGGGTCGTCACTACCTGTATAAGTCGCTGACCCACTGTCCTGATAGCCGTTTGAACCATCGCTATCAAAGTAGTGACCACCACGTTGATTAGAATTATAACCTGCAGGTAAGGCACCCACAGCTGTTTCTGATAGGAATGGGATGCTGACTGCACTAGTAGAATCACTTGTGCCACTCTCAACACCTGTCAAAGCAGCGGATTTAATAATTAATGCTTTATT
>JAISYB010000134.1 GCA_031270215.1 Streptococcaceae bacterium
CCTATTACCCAGTCAACGATCAGCGCAATTCCGATTTATTCAAGCAATATAAAAATCTAGCCAAGCAATCCGAAAACGTCATCTTCGGTGGTCGTCTGGCAAATTATCAATATTATGATATGGATCAGGTCTTTAACGCTGCACTAAAAGCTGTCGCAAAGGAATTTGAGCCATCTGGCAATGCGTAAAAAACGTCTGTGAAATTTCCTAAAAAAGGGAGGTTGCAATAACGCACCTCCTATCTTGACATCAAAGCTATAAAACATTCGCATAAGTCTTTGCCGCTGTTTAATGTTCGGAGCCAAGCTTCAGCACCTAAGGGAAGCCTGCCTCCGTAAACCACTAAAGCGGCAAACTTCATTGCCTGAAAAGCGACAAATTTTTGAACGTTGGCGAGCATTTGCCTGCAATTTCCTAATTGCTACGTCGTTAAACGCTGAATCCACCTTCTTATCTTACATCATGAGTGTTTTGCTGTTTCTTTCAAAAAAATCAGTATCCTTTAAGACGACTTATTCGGCATTGTTGTCGCTATTTAATCATTTACATACTATTTTCCTCTCAAGATTTTATTCATTTCAGACGCAAACGTTTGCGCTGGCGATAAAAGCATCCCCGCTGACCTACATTTCCAATCAAGCAAAAAACGATTGCCGCAGACTAACTCTATTCATTCCATTTCTAGTGACAAATAATCAGATAATTTCACAAGAAATCATTTACAAAACGAAAAATAAAAGGTATACTCTTTTTGTACGCAATCGATTGCGCAAGTTTTTTTGACACAAATTTATCCCAAAAGGAGACGGAAATGAAGAAAGTATTTAGTTTTGAGTTTTGGCAAAAGTTCGGCAAAGCGCTGATGGGTGTCATCGCAGTTATGCCAGCAGCAGGTTTGATGATTAGTCTTGGAAACTCTATCCCACTGATTAATCCACAGCTTCCAGCCCTCGTTACTACCGGCGGTGTAATTGCTAGCATTGGTTGGGCGGTCATTGGCAATTTACACATTCTCTTTGCCTTAGCAATTGGAGGGACATGGGCTAAGGATCGTGCTGGCGGGGCATTTGCAGCAGGAATTTCCTTTATTTTGATTAATCGGATTACCGGAGCTATCTTTGGGGTAACAAACGATATGCTGGCTAATCCTAACGCCTACACGCATACCCTACTTGGCACAAAAATCATGGTTAAAGGCTTCTTTACTAGCGTTCTTGAAGCACCCGCACTTAATATGGGTGTCTTTGTCGGTATTATTGCCGGTTTTGTTGGTGCAATTGCCTATAATAAATATTATAACTTCCGCAAGCTGCCTGATGCATTGGCATTTTTCAATGGCAAACGTTTTGTACCCTTCATCGTCATCTTATGGTCAGCAATTGTTTCTATTCTCTTAGCATTTATCTGGCCTTATATCCAAGCGGGCATTAACAACTTCGGCTTGTGGATTGCACAATCGCAAGATTCTGCACCGATTTTAGCACCGTTCTTATACGGAACATTAGAGCGACTTTTGCTGCCATTTGGATTACATCACATGCTGACTATTCCAATCAACTATACACAATTGGGCGGAACATATGAAATCCTCTCTGGTGCACAAGCAGGCACAAAGGTTTTCGGTCAAGATCCGCTATGGCTTGCTTGGGCAACCGACTTAGCACATCTTAAAGGCGCTGGCGATATGTCTAAATATAACTATGTTTTAAGCCATTGGACGCCTGCACGATTTAAGGTTGGGCAAATGATTGGTGCCTCTGGTATCCTCATGGGTATGGCGCTTGCAATGTACCGCAATGTGGATATTGACAAAAAATTAAAATACAAATCAATGTATCTCTCAGCAGCAGTTGCGGTTTTCCTAACCGGTGTAACTGAACCACTTGAGTTTATGTTTATGTTCGCAGCCACACCGTTATATCTTGTCTATGCCGTTATCCAAGGTGGTGCGTTCGCAATGGCGGATATTATTCATCTACGCGTTCATTCATTTGGTAATATCGAACTGCTCACACGGACTCCCTTGGCGCTTAAAGCAGGGCTTGCAGGAGATTTGATTAACTTTGTGATTTGCGTGATTGCTTTTGCCGTATTTACTTATTTTCTTGCAAATTTCCTAATCAAAAAATTTAATTTTGCCACACCTGGACGTAATGGTAATTATGACAATGATATGATTGCAGCTAACGATAACAAAGCTTCCGCTGACATTAGCGGTAATCAACAAGTTATCAACATCATCAATCTACTAGGTGGTAAGGAAAACATCGTTGATGTCGATGCCTGCATGACACGCCTTAGAGTAAGTGTCAATGATCATCTCAAGGTCGCAGATGCCGATGCTTGGAAGGCTAATGGTGCGATGGGATTAATTCTCAAGGATACCGGTGTACAGGCTGTCTATGGGCCTAAAGCTGACGTCTTGAAATCAGACATTCAAGATTTACTAGACTCCGGCGTTGATATTCCTAAAACTGCTACTCCAGATACAGATGCGCCAAAAGCAGATGAAAAGAAAGCATTTCTAAATAAAACGCTTGATATCCATAATGTCGCAAACGGTAAAGTTATCCCAATTACCTCAGTTAATGATCCTGTTTTTTCAGAAAAAATGATGGGTGACGGCTTTGCTGTTGAACCTAATGAACAGACAGTCACCTCACCAATTGACGGCAAAATCGTTACAATCTTCCCAACCAAGCATGCAATCGGTATTCAAAGTAAAGATGGTATCGAAGTCTTAGTCCATATGGGGATTGATACGGTTAATATGAAAACTGCGGCTTCTGAAATTCTTGTGACAGAAAATCAAGAAGTCAAAGCAGGAGATAATCTTGCTAAGCTCAATCTTGAAGCAATCCAAAACGAAGGCAAGGACACGACAATCATTGTTATCTTTACAAATGGCGATAAAATCAAAGACTTATCTATTGACAGTTTAGGAGAAAAAAAAGCTGGAGATCTGATTGGTTCAGTCAATATCTAACGTTAATACTAAAAAAGGACAGAATATGAAATGCTTAACCTTAAATACTCATAGCTGGATTGAAAAGGATTCGGCAATAAAGCTTGCGCAGCTAACTCAGCAAATTATTGCAGCGGATTACGACATCATTGCTTTGCAAGAAATCAATCAAAGCGTAGCAGCCCCAAAATTAGCAGAAACTTCCGCATATTTCTGTCCGACTGCTCAGCAGACACCGATTAAAGCTGACAATTTCGCATATTGCTTAATTGAGGCGCTTAAAGCGCGCGGTGTCAACTATTACTGGGCTTGGGATATGAGCCATATTGGATATGATATCTACGAAGAGGGCGCTTCTCTCCTCTCAAAGCAAAAAATCTCGGCAGAAAGTCGCTACGTTTCATCTAGTCACGCACCAGATGATTATCATTCCCGCCGGATGGTCTATGGGATAACGCAGATTAACCACAGTCCAATCTTTATCATGAGTTGCCACTTCTCTTGGTGGCTTAATGAGAACACAGGATTTGCTTATGAGTGGCAAAATACCCTTGATATTTTAAAAGCAGTTGATTATCCGAAACTTTTACTTGGTGATTTTAACAATCCAGATGATAGCATGGACTATCAGTGGCTGACTCAAAATAGCTCTGATTTGGTTGACAGCTACTTAATTGCTAAAAAGAAAATCGGCGCTGCGACTGTTTTAAAAAATATTGATGGCTGGGAAAACAATACCGAAGCTCTAAGAATAGATTACATCTTTGTTTCAAAAACAATCCCCGTTGACCAATACCGAGTTGTTTTCACAGGCGAGAATGAACCAATCATTAGCGACCACTTTGGTGTAGAGATAGAAGGATAAATATCAAAAAGCCGTGAATTGTCTAAATTAAGACAATCATGGCTTTTTGGTTGTTCTAATTTTTGGCAACGGCAGTAATTTCCTAATCTCTACGCTATTAAACACCGCTTACCTCACCTTTTTATTTATATTTTAGTAGCTTAATTTTCTCTCAAGTCTTTTTGAAATAATACTTAAGGCATAGCAGATGACAAAATAAATCACGGCAAGCAATAAGAACATTGGTAGGACATAATTGACATTTTGCCCGTAAATAATCTGCGCTTGGTGTGTGACCTCGGGTAATGAAATGATGATTGCAAGTGAGGTATCTTTAACAAGCGAGATAAACTGCGACACAATTGCAGGTATCATCATACGAAATGCCTGCGGAAAGATAATATCAAACATTGTTTCACGTTTAGTTAAGCCGGTCGAAAGCCCCGCTTCCATTTGCCCAGTGGGAATAGCGACTAAGCCTGCTCGGATAATCTCCGATATCATCGCTGACTCAAAGATTGTCAGCGCCGAAACTGCCGCCCAGAAGATATTAAAACGAATCCCTGTCAGCTGCGGAATGGCGAAATACGTAAAAAAGATAATGAGCAATAAAGGAAGATTTCTAATGACATCAACTACCAAGCCGACCAAGCGTGAAATGACCGCAATCTTAGCAAAACGTAGCCAGCCAAGCATAGTTCCAATGATAAAGCTCAAAATGATTGCTGTAAGTGCAACCTGAAAGGTTACCAAAAGACCCTCAAAAAGAAATCGCAGATTAATCCAAGAATAAGCGTCTATAAAATTTTTCATACTCTCCTCCTATTCTCCTGTCAGCGACCAGCGGCGTTCTAGATAGTTCATCAAATAGCTCAGCGGCAAGGTTAAAATCAGATAAAAGCCTGCAATCACAATATAAGTATTTACCGTATCAAAGGTTGCATTAGCAATCGCATCCCCTTGATACATCAAATCAAGACCCGCAGCAACAGCTAAAATCGAGCTGTTTTTCACCAAATTGATGAATTGATTGCCAAGTGGCGGAATAACAATCTTAAAAGCTTGCGGCAGAATAATATATTGATAAACCTGACCCATGGTAAAGCCACTTGAAAGCCCCGCCTCTACCTGCCCAATCGGAACAGCAAGAATCCCAGCACGAACGGTTTCGGCAATAAACGCAGATGTATAAAGCGCTAAGCCGACTGTTCCAGCCGTAAAGCCATCAATCGCAAGACCACTTAGCGGCAAGACGATAAAGAAGAACATGACAATCACTAATAATGGAATATTTCTAAAAACTTCTACGTAAATACTTGCCAAGGAAGAGATGATTTTATTCTTGGTCAACTGCAAAATTGCCATAATCGTTCCAATTGTTAAACTTAAAATTAAGGCAATGACGCTGGAAAATAGTGTTACTTCAAAGCCGCTCAGGAGTTCAGGTAGATGATTTTGAATAATTGATAACATGCTTACTCCTCCTCTAAATCTGGAAACCACTTGTTATAAATCTTATCGTAGCTTCCGTTTTCATGCAGCTTGTCTAGTGCGGTATTAACCTCAGCTAGAAACTTATTTTGTCCTTTGTTAATCGCAATACCGTAAGGTTCATTTGTAAAATTACCCCCAGTTAAGACATAGTTCGGATTTTCCATATGCAAGCCTAAAAGAATTGAGTTGTCAGTTGTCATCACATCGCCTTGATTGGATTTCAATGCAGTGAAACATTCTGCGTAGTTCTCAAATTCCAAAACCTGCGCTTTCGGTGCCGCTTTTTTAATATTAGCAACTGAAGTCGACCCTTTAACAGCAAGCACCTTCGTTTTAGCTGTCAAATCCTCAACACTTTCAATTCCCGATCCTTTTTTAACCAAAAGAGATTGACCGGCATCAAAGTAAACCTGTGAGAAATCAACCTGCTTTTTACGCTCATCCGTAATCGTCATCGTTGCAATAATGGCATCAATATTCCCATTTTTCAGCAGTGGAATCCGCGTTTTACTCGTAACCTCAACAAACTCTGCTTTACCTTTATCTCCTAAGACTTCCTTAGTAATCGCCTTAGCGATATCAATATCAAAGCCTTCAATTTCTCCTGTTTTAATGTCAATCATGCCAAAAAGCCGCGTATCATTCTTCACACCCCAAATAATCTTTTTCTCATCATGGACAATATTAGATGCATTTTTTGCTGCCAAATTTCCCTTGCAGCCTGAAAGGATTAAAACTAGAATCAGACTTGTCACAACTGACAAGATTGTTTTATTTTTCTTCATAAGTCCTCACTTTCTACCATAACTAAAGAATGAACATTTTCATGCTCATTTCACCTTATCAGAGGTATGGTTGATAATCTTGCTTAAGAACTGCTTCGCCCGCTCCTCCTTTGGCGCATCAAAGAACGCTTCAACATCTGTCGTGTCCTCTAAAATTTCGCCGTCTGCCATAAAGATGATCCGATCAGCAACGCTTCTGGCAAAGCCCATTTCATGCGTTACGATAATCATGCTCATACCATCCTTAGCAAGCTTTTGCATAACCGCTAAAACATCCCCAATCGTTTCGGGGTCAAGAGCTGAGGTTGGTTCATCAAAGAGTAATAATTCAGGATTCATTGCCAAGCCACGTGCGATAGCTACCCGCTGCTTTTGCCCGCCAGATAATGTGTTTGGGTAGGCATCCTTTTTATCCCACATATTAACAAACTTCAGAAACTTTTCAGCAATTTTAGTCGCTGCTTCAAGACTTTGCCCCAAAACCTTCACCGGTGCTAAAGTAATGTTTTCTAAAACCGTCTTGTGCGGATAGAGGTTAAAGTGTTGAAAAACCATTCCCGCTTCCTTGCGCAGCTTAGATAGCTCTCTTGGACTTGCTTTTGAAACATCATGTCCATTAACAATTAGCTTGCCGCTATCAATCTCCTCTAACGCATTAATCGTCCGGATTAAAGTTGATTTTCCTGAACCCGATGGACCAATTAAAACTACAACTTGACCTTTGTCAATATTCAAATTAATATCACGCAATGCATGATATTCACCATAATATTTTTCGACCTGTGAAAATTCTATCATCAGTATCGCACTTCCTTTCTGTGTTACAAAACTTAACATCGTACTTTTTTAGTTTAGCAGACCGATTACGATTTAGCAAGGTGAGCAGCTTTACGACGTAGATAATGTTCGGTCAATCGATACATTAGACAACTAATCCAAGCAAAATCATATCTTTACACTAATTAAAAACGATTATTTTATTAAAGTAAAACATAGATTGCTCAATGGGAAAAACATTTTTTTATTGCGGTATTTTTTTATTCTGCGTCAATAATTTTAGCGACTGCCACAAGTAACAATAAATTATACTTTTAATTCTTTTTGCCCGCTGAGCGAAAACTTATAAATCGGAAAGCAGTTTAGCAGCTTTTTTTACTTTTTAGCTTTTTTTGGCTATAATATAGGCAATAGGAAGGTAGGTGTCTGATTTGAAGAAAATATTAATCGTTGAAGATGAAAAGCCGATTTCAGATATTGTTAAATTTAATTTAACCAAAGAGGGGTATGAAACTGTTACCGCCTTTGATGGAGAAGAGGCAATCCAAAAGTTTAATGAAGAAAATCCCGATTTAGTTTTACTTGATTTGATGCTGCCAAAGGTTGACGGCCTTGAGGTTGCTCGCGAGATACGAAAAACGCATAACACGCCAATCATCATGGTATCTGCAAAAGATTCCGAATTTGATAAGGTTCTAGGTTTAGAGCTCGGTGCAGATGATTATGTAACCAAGCCTTTTTCCAATCGTGAATTAGTCGCAAGAATCAAAGCAAATCTACGCCGAGGTGGTAATGACTCGGCACAGGCAAAACATTCTGAGGATTCAAAGGAAGACATTACAATATCTGAATTAACCATTCATCCCGAAGCCTATATCATTTCAAAACGTGGCGAAAAAATCGAGCTTACCCATCGTGAATTTGAATTACTCCACTACCTAGCTGCGCATATTGGTCAGGTGATGACTCGTGAACATTTGCTTCAGGTTGTTTGGGGCTACGATTATTTCGGTGACGTCCGAACGGTTGACGTAACAGTTAGACGTTTACGCGAAAAGATTGAGGACTCTCCAAGCCGCCCGACTTATCTGGTAACGCGGCGCGGTGTTGGCTATTACCTTAGAAATCCAGAAACAGATTAAATATAGAATATCAGCCAGGGTTTCATTACTCTGGCGATTTTACTATCTGATAATTGAAAGGAGTTCGCTGCTTGAAAGAGAAAAAACGATGGAAGTTATGGAAGGGAATTAATTTCAAAATCACCATTTCCTTTTTACTCATCTTACTGGTTTCAATCGAAATTATCGGAAATATTTTTATTCGTGAACTTGAACAGTCAACGATTGCCGACTATAAAGAAACGGTCAACAACCGTGTTTCTCAGCTTGCCACTAGTATCAGTGATATTTTTAGCGACCTAGCTGAAACACCTGATAAGAAAAATGAAATTCTCCTAAATCAGCTGGAATCATTCAATGCCTCGGACACACTTGAAGCACGAATTGTCGATAACAAGGAGGTCATTCGTGCCAATATTGGCTCAAGCAGTGATGAGGTTGTTGGTACAAAAAATGATTATATTGACTTAATGGACTTCACTTTAAAGCGGAAAGAAACGGTGGTAGACGGCAAGCCGGTCTATATCAATGTTCAGCCAATTCAAAGCAATACGGGAGACTCTGTCGTTGGAGCAATCTATGTTAAAAGTGACATCAGCGAGCAATATAATCGAATTAAGGATATTGCGAGTATCTTTTACAGCGCCTCTATTATCGCAGGAGGTATCGCAGTAATTGTTGCTTTACTCTTTGCCCACTCAATCACACGTCCCATCAAGGAAATGGAAACTCAAGCCTTTAGAATTGCCTATGGAGATTACTCCAGCAGAGTCAATATTTATGGTAAAGATGAGCTCTCTGAGCTTGGGACAACCTTTAATCTCTTATCCAATCGGATCGAACGCACGCAGGAATCAATGGAGAGCGAACAAAACAAGCTGAACAATGTCCTAACTTATATGACTGATGGCGTCATCTCAACCGACCGTCGAGGAAAGGTTGTGTTGATTAATCAGCCTGCTCTTGACCAGCTCAATCTGAAACGAATTGATGTGATTGGTCGATCAATCTTAGAAATATTTGAATTAGAAAATGAATATACAATGCGCGACTTGCTGGAAAATCAACCGGAGATTGTTTTAGATAGAATGGATTCAAACAAAGATTTTATCTCGTTAAAATCAGACTTTACCCTACTAAGACGAGAATCCGGCTTCATCAGCGGCTTAGTTGTCGTTTTACATGATGTAACGGAGCAGGAAAAAAACGAACGCGAACGGCGCAATTTTGTCTCAAATGTTTCCCACGAGCTTAGAACGCCACTGACATCTGTCAAAAGCTACCTTGAAGCACTGCAAGACGGGGCACTGAGTAATCCAAAGATTGCACCTGAATTTTTATCCGTTTCTCTGGAGGAAACTAATCGGATGATTCGGATGATTAATGACCTGCTCAATCTTTCACGTATGGATGACGGAAATGTTAATCTGGAGCTTGAAATCGTCAATTTTGTTGATTTGGTTTCGTTTGTCTTAGCCCGCTTTGATCAAATGAAACAAAGTGATGAAACGCTTGAAAAATTTACCATTCGCCGCGACTTTCAGGTTGAAACAGCTTGGGTTGAAATAGACACCGATAAGCTAACTCAGGTAATTGACAATGTCATGAACAATGCAATCAAATACTCGCCAAATGGCGGAACGATTACTATATCTCTCAAGAAAGTCAGAAATCAAGTCATCTTAGGCATCACCGACGAGGGACTAGGGATTCCAGGAAAAGACCTCGGTAAAATCTTTGACCGCTTCTACCGTGTTG